>JBBQQS010000251.1:0-7782 GCA_038215525.1 Bryobacterales bacterium | reverse complement strand
AAAACGCTGCCGCAGAGCGTAGCGCAGTAATTGAGCAATCAAAGCGTTCTCCTAGTTGGCGATCAAGAGCATGACGCCGTCGACGACGACGCGGTCGCCGGCGTTGAGGCCGGACACTACAGCCACGCGGTCACCCGTTTGGGTGCCGAGGGTGACCCTCACTTTTTCGAAGACTCCTTTGGCCTTTTCGCGCCAAACAACGGCCTGGCCATCCGTGGCAATGATCGCGCCGGCCGGCACGGTGGGGCGCAATTCGGTGCGTTCGGCGAGTTGAATATTGCCGAACATTTCGGGCTTCAAGCGGCCACTGGAATTGGCCATTTCCGCCCTCACCTTCACCGTCCGCGTTTGCGGATCGACCGTGTCGCCAATTAAAGTCACGCGGCCGGAGAAGGTTTCGGCGGGATAAGCCGAAAGCTGAATGCGGACGGGCTCGCCGGTGCGGACCAAGCGAATCGCAGTCTCGGGCACGTCGGAGGTAACCCAGACGGAGCTGAGGTCAGTGATGGTCATCAGCGAGGCACTCAGGTCGTTGCGGAACTCACCATTCACCACCGACATTTCGAGCACTTTGCCAGAGATGGGGGCGTTGACGGTGATGCGCTGGCCGAAGTTGCTGGCGCTGATACCGAGGATCTGGAGGCGGCGCTTGGCTTGTTCGGCGGCGGCTTGGGTTTGTTCAACGCCGGCTTGGGCCTGGACGAGAACGGCTTGGCCGTTGAGCACTTCTTTTTGCGGTACGGCGCCGTGTTCGAAGAGGTCCTTTTGGCGGTCGAGGTCCATTTGGGCTTTGGCCATGGCGGACTTGGCCTGAGTGACGGTGGCCTGGGCCTGCAGGGCGCTGGATACCGCAGCGTCGGCGTCAGCGCTTTCGATGGTGAGCAGCGGTTGGCCCTGGCGGACGAAGTCGCCGATCTTGGTGTTGACGGCGATCACCCGGCCCGTAAGCGGCAGCACGACATGGGCCGTACGGTTGGCATTGGCTTCCACCTTACCGGGCGAAGAGACCGTGTCGACGGGCACTTGCGCCATGATGACGGGCTCGACGCGGATTTGCGCGAGTTGGGGAGAATCGGCGGGAATGGTGGCCACGGCGGACTTGGCGTCAGACTGGGCAACCGCGGTTTTAGGCGCGGCGGCCTTCGCTTCGGGCTCACTCTTGCCGCAAGCGCAGAGCAGAGCCAGCGCGGCCGAGGCCAATAGAATACGTTGCTTCATTATGGTTTCTCCTAGGATCCGCTGACGGTGGCGCCGGAAACGGCGTCGATCAGGTAAAGACTGCGGGCGTAGTTGGCCTGGGCTTCGTTGAAGGTTTGCATGGCGTCGTTGAAGGCGCGCTGGGCATCGAGAAACTCAATCAGGCTGGCTTCGCCGCGGCGGTAAGAGTATTCGGTGGTGTCGCGCACGCTGCGGGCCTTGCCGAGCAGGTCGGTTTCGAGCGCAGTGAGCAATTGGCGGGAGACCGTGTATTGGCGGTAGGCCTGCTCCACTTCCGCGCCGATGGAGGCGTCGAGCGCTTGCAGGCGGGCCGAGGATTGGCTGCCTTCGCGCTGGGCGCGGGCAATTTCGCCCTGGTTCCGATTGAAAACGGGCAACGCGGCGCTGAAATTAATTCCGACTGACGGGCCACCGAAGCCGTAGGCGTTCTGGTGGGTGAACTCCGTGCCGATGGAGTAATCCACCTTGCCGTTGGCGATCTGCAACCGCAGGTCGGCGCGGGTGCGGACTTGGGTTTGCTGGGTGAGCAGATAGTCGGGGCGGCGGGCGAGGGCTTGGCGGCGGATCTCGGCCAGGGCATCGACCACCACGTCACGCCGCAGCGGGCCGGTGACGTCGAAGGCATCGGGGCGCTGCTGGCGCCCGATGAGATATTGCAATTGGGTTTTGGCCTGATCGAGCTGGAGTTGGGCCTGCTGGACGGCGGTGCGAAATTGCAGCGCGGCCACTTGGGAGCGATCGAGTTCCACTTTGGCTAAGTCACCGCTCTTGAGGCGGCTTTCGTTGATGGCCACCACGCCTTCCAGGCTCTTCAGATTCTCCTGGGCCAGATTGACGCCTTCTTTGGCGCGCTGGACGTCGACAAAAGCGCTCTGCACGGCGAAGATCACTTGGCGCATCAATTCGCGGACACCCAGTTCGGCCAGCGTCTTATCTTCGCGAGCCAGGGCTTTGCGTTCTTCGCGCTTATTGCCGCGTTCGAAGGGGAAGTCCGTGTGGAGGTTGAACTGATTGGGCCCGGCCGGGCTGGCCGCACTGTAACGGGCACCGATCAGGTTCAGGGTTTGGCCGGCGACGGTGATGACCGGATTGGGCCGCAGCGCGGCGGTGATTTGACGGGCTTCGGCGATGCTGACGTTCCATTTTTGGGCCGCTAGGTCTAAGTTCTTGGCCAGGGCCTCCTGGATGGCTTGCTCCAGGGTGATTACTTCTGGGTCCCCAGTTGTCTGCCCCAGGCCGCTGACGGTCATCAGAACGACTCCCCAAATCAATTTATTGGTCACTGTAGCCAGATTATGCCTGATCTAATTACCAGAAGAACTCGCCTCCAGCCGGGATTATTCTGGGCTTGGGAAGGCTATCGGGCTCCAGTCAGGCTCGACTCGGGCCGCCCCTCCGCAGGGGATTGCGCTTTCCGGTTTCGCAAACAATGCTTTGGAAGGGGTTGCTAAACGCGGCCATGGAGCCGCCAATGTCCCGCAAGGCCTTGCTGCGGGTGTCGGTGGTTGGCTTTTGGCTCAATGGGTTGCCCCCGCAGGCAAAGCCCTGGCCTTGCCCGTTGCGTTGCGCGGAGAGGCGGTCCCACCAGGATAATCATTTTGAATCAATCACTTACGCTGAACTCCTTCGCGGCGTATGCTACCCTGAAAATGTGGGTGCGGTTAGGAAACCCGGCAAAACTCGAGAGCCTCGTTCCCGCCACGGTCCAATAGAATCAACAACTCCCGGGTTCGTTTCGTCAACTAACCGGCGCAGCGGGCCGGAACTTCCGCTCCCTGACGTTCGCGGTTCTGTTTTCGAGGGATTCACAGTCCCGTGGAGCACCAAATCAAACGGTCCGAACACGAGTATATTTCAATGCCGGAAGTGGCGGATTCCGGTGAAGACCATCGCCAATCCCAAGCGATTGGCGGCGGCGATGACCTCGGGATCCTTGACGGAGCCGCCGGGCTGAATCGCCGCGGTGATGCCGTGCTTGGCTGCTTCTTCGAGGCCGTCGGGGAAGGGGAAGAAGGCGTCGGAGGCGACGACGGTGCCGGCCAGTGCCAGGTGCGACTTCATCGCGCCCACCTTCACCGAATCGACGCGGCTCATCTGTCCGGCGCCGGCGCTGACGGCTTGGCCGGGGCGGGCGTAAAGGATCGCGTTCGACTTCAGGTGCTTCACCACCTTCCAGCCGAATTTCAGCGCGTGCCACTCCTCGGGCGTGGGCTGGCGCTCGGTGACCACGCGGGCGTCGAGTAACTGGGCGCGGTCCGCCGTTTGCACTAAGTAACCGCCAGAGATACTTTTTACTATTGGCTCGTCCAAGTTAGTGCTGGCGACGTGCAGCAAGCGGAGGTTCTTCTTGGCGCCTAAGATGGCCAAAGCTTCGTCACTATAGCCGGGGGCGGCTATGGCTTCGGTGAATAACTTGGCGACTTCGGTGGCCGTCGCCGCGTCGAGCGGCCGGTTGAACGCCAACACGCCGCCAAAGGCCGATATCGGATCGGCTTCGAGCGCCTTGGCGTAAGCCTCGGACAAGGTGGAGGCTTCGGCGCAGCCGCAGGGATTCGTGTGTTTGATAATGGCGCAGGCCGGCAAGTCAGTAAATTCCTGAATTAACTGCCAGGCGGCGTCGAGGTCCACTAAGTTGTTATAGGAAAGCTCTTTGCCTTGTAACTGCTGGGACCCGGCGATGCCACTCGCGCGCGTCGAATAAAGGGCCGCTACTTGGTGCGGGTTTTCTCCGTAACGTAAGTCGAAAGCCTTGGGAATTTGTAAGTCAAGCGTCACCGGTAAAATCGCCGGCACCGCATCCACTTGGGCGAGCCGGGCGGTGATAGCCCGATCATAAGCGGCCGTACGGGCGAAGGCTTTACGGGCTAGCTCCCAGCGATAGGCGGGCGGCAATTCGCCGTGCTCGCGTAGATGGCGGATTACTTCGGCGTAGTCCTCAGGCGACGTAACCACGCCGACGCTCTCGTAATTCTTGGCGGCGGCGCGGATCATGGTGGGCCCGCCGATGTCGATGTTTTCGATCAGTTGCTCCAGGGTCGCATCGGCTTGGGCGGCGACTTTCTCGAACTCGTAAAGGTTCACCACCACCAGGTCAATGGCCGGAATCCCGTGCTCTTCCATGGCGGCCAGGTGCGAAGGCTGATTCCGGCGGGCGAGCATGCCGCCGGCGATCTTGGGGTGAATGGTTTTGAGGCGCCCATCCATCATCTCCGGGTAGCCGGTGACGTCGCTCACGTCGCGGACGGGAATGCCAGCCTCGGCAATCGCCTTGGCGGTGCCGCCGGTGGAAACGAGTTCCACGCCAAGTTGTTGCAAGGCCAAGGCGAAATCCACCAGGCCGGTTTTGTTGGTAACGCTCAGCAGCGCGCGGGCAATCATGAGCCTCTATTCTCGCGCAATAATCAAAGTAGTGCCAAAAGTCGCCATCATCGGCGGGGGGCTCGCCGGCCTCGCCTCCGCCGCTGCTTTGGGTTCCGCAGGCTACCAGGTAGATCTGTTCGAAGCCAAACCCTATTTCGGGGGACGGGCTACGTCCTATCCGATTGCCGAAGAGACCATCGATAACTGCCAGCATGTGTTGCTCCGTTGCTGCGTCAACTTACTCGACTTTTACGATCGTTTAGGCGCGGGAGACAAAATCGACTTCTATCGCGACATCGACTTTATCGAGCCCGGTGGCCGCGTTTCGCGTCTGCATGCCGGCTGGCTGCCCGCCCCGCTGCACTTCGCGGGCGCTTTCTCTCGCGCTACCTGGCTTACGCTCGGCGAGAAGTTCGCCCTGGGCCGCGGCTTGCTCGCCATGCGGCAACAGCGGCTGAAGCGCCAGGATCTGGACTCGATCACCATGCAAGCTTGGCTCGAGCAGCATCACCAACCGCCGCGCGTCATCGAACGCTTCTGGCGCCAAGTGCTGGTGAGCGCGATCAATGAGGAGTTGTACCTGATGTCGGCCGCACATGGCTTTCAGGTCTTCTGGCTCGGCTTTCTCTCCGGGCCGGACTTCTACGAAATGGGCGTGCCTGCCGTGCCCTTAGCCCAACTCTACGGCCTGGACCGTTGGCAGCGCTATCCCAACGTGCGCCTGCATGGGCGCTTGCCGGTGGAGTCTCTTGCGGTCGACGGCCCGAGGATCGGGTCGATTCAAGCCGGCGGCGCGAGTTACTCGGCCGATGCCTATGTTAGCGCCGTATCGTTCGAAAAGGCGCAGACGATGCTTCCCGCGCTGCCCGTCGACTGGAGCGCGTTCACCCATTCGCCGATTACGGGAATTCATCTATGGTTCGACCGGCCTGTGACCACGATGCCCCACGGCACGCTGCTGGACCGGACGATCCAGTGGTTCTTTAACAAAGGCGAAGGGCGTTACCTGCAGGTGGTGGTATCGGCGTCGCGGAGCTTGACCGAGATGGCCCGCGCCGACGTGATCGCGCTCGCCGTACGGGAACTGGCCGAGTTTTTGCCCCTCGTGAAAGAGGCGCAGGTGGTGAAGGCACACGTGGTGAAGGAAGTGCGGGCGACGTTCTCGGCCTGCCCGGATCTCGAGGCGAAGCGTCCGCTGGCCGATACGCATATCGAGAACCTATTCCTGGCCGGCGATTGGACCCGCTCCGGGTGGCCGGCCACCATGGAAGGCGCCGTGCGCAGTGGCTACTTGGCGGCTGAAGCGGTCGCCCGGCACTTCGGCCAGCCGCTGACGTTTCTGAAACCCGACGTGGCGTAAACTGAAAATGTTGAAACTCTGGCTTGCTCTCCTACTAACGATAACCGCGCTGGCGGAAAGCCCGGTGGGCCACTACCGCGTGGTGAAGGTGTATCCGCACGACCCCGGGGCGTTTACCCAGGGTCTGATTTACTTGGACGGGCACTTATACGAGAGTACGGGGCTCAATGGCCGGTCGAGCCTGCGGATGGCGGATTTGGCTACCGGCAAGGTGCTACAGCAACAGGTGGTGCCTTCGCAATATTTCGCCGAGGGGATGACCAATTTCGGCGGTAAGCTCTATCAACTTACCTGGCAGAACGGCAAGGCCTTCGTCTACGACCAATTTACATTTAAGTTACTGCGGGAACATACCTACACCGGCGAAGGCTGGGGGCTCACCAACGATGGTAAGCGCCTGATTCTGAGTGACGGCACGGCGCAGTTGCGCTTTCTCGATCCGCAGACTTTCGCCGTAGCGAGCACCATCACCGTGACGGACCAGGGGCGGCCCGTGGACCGGCTGAATGAACTCGAGTATGTGCGCGGCGAGATTCTCGCCAATGTCTGGCAAACCGAGCTGATTGCCCGCATTTCGCCCGTTACCGGGAAGGTGCTGGGATGGATCGACCTAACCGGGATTCTGCCCCCCGCCGACGCCCACGGCGTCGACGTGCTGAATGGGATTGCTTACGATGCCAAGCAGGACCGGTTATTCGTCACCGGTAAGTTATGGCCCAAGATCTTCGAGATCAAGATCACGAAGTAACTGGCTACATCGACAAAACTAAGTTGGGCCGCAGTAAGTAGGGCGGTGCCAAGCCACAGAGATTCGACAGCGGCAGTACATCGTCCGGCAACTCGATTCCGAGATTGCCCATCATGAAAGCGCGCCGGTGATCGCAGCGCGAGGCGACTTCTGGAAACTCCGCGCGCAGGGCGAGCCGTAGTTCGAGATCGGCCACGACGTAGGTATCTTCGAGCCGCGTAGAGCTGTATGTTTTCGACGAAGGAATTACATCCGATTGCAGCACCATGCCGCTTTCGAGGGGAATCTCTGAGCCCTTATAAATGGGCGAGGAGAGCCATTCATCGTAGTGGATTAAGTGGCCGGGATTTAGAAAGATGCCGTATTGTTCGTAAGGCAGGCGGCGGGCAATCGCCGCGTAGAGTTCGCCGCCCGGCGTGCCGACCTCGAGCAGGCTGAACCATTCGGCCATGGCGGCAAAGTAAGGTCCGGCGAAGTTCTGGACGTAGTCGCGGGCGGCGACGGGCAAGTCCTCGGGACCCTTAGCCACCCAGGACGAGCGGCAACAGTTGGCGCCCCAGTAGCTGATATTGGCCGAAAACGGCTGGCCCAAAGCGACCTTCTGCCCGCGCGGACTCGACAGACTGACGCGGCCAGGGCCGGTTTTGCAGGTCCAATGGCAAGATTGCGGAAAGCCGTCGAAGCCCGCTTTGGCCAGCGATTGGCGGTCGGTTTGGCCGAGCTCAAGGCCAAAGAGCACGCGCTTCATGCCTTCGCTGGCCAAGCCATTGGTGTATTCGAAGAGGGCGATTTCGCGCGGCGTGGCCAAGGTGCGCAGACCGCGGGCGGCATCAATGAAGAGCCCCGTGGCGTTGACGGCTTGGGCGCCCAAGGCGCGAAGGGCATCCACCAGATAGGCCGGGAGGTCGATCTCAACCGGCGACGCGTAAGTCTTCCAGCCGACGCAGCCGATGCTGGCACCGCGCCGGACTTCCTCGGCGGCGAAGATTTCGGAGATCGTGCGGCTCGATTCGCGCGGCTGATCCGGCAGGCTGAACGGCTGGTAGACTTCGTGGCGCAGTTCCTTGGCCTTGAACAAAGGGCTGATCGGCAGGTA
>JBBQQS010000250.1:0-7800 GCA_038215525.1 Bryobacterales bacterium | reverse complement strand
ACTTGACGGGAAAGCGGGTGCTGGATTTCGGGGCGGCTTCGGGCTGGAACAGTTTTGAAATGGAACGGCGCGGGGCGGAGGTAGTGGCGGTGGATTGCGTGCGGTTCGAGGAACTCCTGGTGGCGAAACGCGCCTGGGGCTCGCGGGTGGATTATCGCATTTCGGATATGGAAGAGGTGAGTCCGGAGAGCGTGGGGCGCTTTGACATCTCGCTGTTTTTGGGCGTGTTGATCATCTGCGGCATCCGCTGTTGGGGCTGGAGCGGATTTGCGCGGTGACGCGGGAGACGGCGTATGTCGAGTCCTTCGTAACGGACGGGGCCACGGAGATGAGCGATCGATGTGCGCTCGATTTTTACGAGATCGATGAGTTAGGCGGCCAGATCGATAATTGGTTTGGGCCGACGACGAATTGTTTGTTGGCCCTATGCCGGGCGGCGGGTTTTGCGCGGGTGGAGTTACTCTATCGGGAGGGTGGACGCGCGGGAGTGGTTTGTTCGCGTAAGTGGGAGGATGGCGAAGGCACCGCGCCGGCGCCGCGGTTGGTGGCGGTGGTGAATAATCGGACGAATCAACCGGTGTTTCACTTGAATAAGGATGAGTATGTTTGTGCTTACTTCTGGCACGAGGGGCCAGTGACGCGGCAATCTTTACGGGTGGAGATCCTGGGGTTAGGAGTGCCGACGCTGATTGTGGCGGCGCGCGGGGAAGGGGAATGGCAGGCGAATTTCCGGTTGCCGCCGGGGTTGCCGGTTGGGACGCATCAGGTGCGGCTGCGGACCCTGGAGAGTGCGTTTAGTAACTGGGTGGAGTTTCGGTTAGTGAGCCAGGAATCTTTGCCAATGCTTACGTTTGAGGCGGCGGAGGTGACGGGGGATGATGCGCCCGTGCTGTGCCACTTGGCGAATAGCGCGGATGGCGGGAAAACTTTTCATGGCTATCCGATGGAGCATCTCTCTGGATACTTTCGGACGCCCGTATTGGGCTTGACGGGGCGCCAAGTCTTGGTGGTGTGCGGGGACCTTGAAGTGGAGATCGAGACGCTGATTGATTTGGGGAACGGCGAATGGCAGGTGAATGCGAAGCTTCCGGGGGAGTTAGCGGTGGGGCGCCATCCCGTGCGGGTGCGGCTGTCGACGAGAAAATTTAGTGCTGAGGGGTGGATTGCGCGGGTGTGAGAGCCACTGCATTCCGCCTCGGCCGCCGCGCGGGTGGCTAGATGCGTTCGAGGCGTGTGCGCGAGTCGCCGAACTCTTCGGCCTTGACGCCAAAGCGATCCAGCAGCGAAAGATATAAGCTGCACATCTTCCGGTTTTCGACGCCATCCTTCAGGTAATTCAACACGCGCCCGGTTTGGAGCGTACCGCCCAAACCGCCGGTGAGGAGCAAGGGCAGGCGGAAGTTATCGTGCTTGCGGCCGATCCACAGGTTCGAGAGGAACATGAGGCAACTGTTGTCGAGCACGGTGCCGGTGCCCTCTTTCATGCTGTTGAGCTTTGAAGCCAGGTAAGCATATTGCTCGACGTGGAAGCGCGCGATGCGTTCATAGCCGTCGGAGTTGTTGTTGTGCGAGGCGGCGTGGTGGCCGTCTTTTACTTCGAGGAAGGGATAGTACATGGCGGACAGGTCGCGGGAGATGATGAGGGAGGCGACGCGGGTCTTGTCGGTCTGGAAGGCGATGGCGATGATGTCGCACATGAGACGGGCGTGGTCGCGCAGGTCCTCGGGCAGGCCGTTGGCGGGACGGTCCATAGTGAAGGCGACGGTGTTTTTGCCTTTGGCCGCGTCGTCGGCATTCCCTTTCGATTTGCGCATGGTCTCGACGCGCTTCTCCACCTCGCGGACGCTGGTGAGGAACTCGTCAAGCTTGCTCTTGTCGGTGGCACTGATCCTGCGCGTGAGATCTTGGGCGCGGCTCTTGACGCGGTCGAGCACGCTGATATTCAGCAGGCTGCCGCGGTTGTCGAAGAGGTTGTCCCAGGCGAGCGACGGGTACACTTCTACGGGCACCGGCGAATCGGGACTCTGCCAGGAGATGTGCGAGCTATAGGCCATCGAGAAGTTGGTTTCGTGATAGCCGGTCATTGGCTGGTCGCAGGCGAGCACGATGCTCGATTGCGGCGTGTCCTGCCCGATGTGGTTGGCAATCATCTGGTCGACGCTGATGCCGGAGTGGATGACGGCGCCTTTGGCGATCTTCGCGCCCGACAGCAAACTGCCCGTCTGCCCGGGGTGGATGCCTTGGCCCGTAAGCGCCTTTACGAACAGGCCATCGATGACGTTGAGCTTCTCTTTCACCGGCTCAAGCGGTGCCAACGTCTTGCTGAGCTTCATGGCGGCGCCTTCGCCCTCCGCGCTCCAATGGTCCTCATGGATGCCGTTGCCCAGGAAGACGACGCCAAAGCGCTTGGGGAAGGCCGAAGGGGGCGGGGTGTCCGCCAAGGCGTGCAAGGATTCGAGCCACGGCAGAGCCATCGAACAACCGGCGCCCCGTAGAACCGCGCGGCGCGAGAGAGGGAATGAGAGTTTCTTCATAATTTCGCCTTTGTTGATTGTACCTTCGTTGGTTGTAACGGTTGTAATTGGGAAACGGGTTGCTTTTCGGCCAGGCGCCGGTTGAGGAACTGTGGGCTGGTGACGATGGCTTCGACGAACGACTGGATACGGTAGCCTTTGGCCGGGGCCTGGGCCACCATCTGCTCCACGGTGATTTCGTCCGATAGTTGCAGCGAACGGTTCAACGCGTAAGCCAACATTTTGCGACTGAAGTTCGTCAGATATTCTTTCTCGCGGTGCTCGCGGATGAAGTTTTGCAAGCCGGCCACGGCGGTGCCGGTGCTGCCGCCGGGGTAGTTCACCAACGTGTCGACCACGCGGCCGGCCAAATCCTTGGTGCGGGCATTGCCGACCGGGCCGTAGCCTTCAAAGGCCAGCCCGAAGGAATCGATCTTAGCGTGGCAGGCCGAACAGAGGGCGTTCTCGCGATGCTTGGCCAGCATGTCGCGCACGGGCAATTCGGAAGTCGCTTCGTCGTGCGGCAACTCCGGCACCACGGGAGGCGGCGGCGGAACGATTTCGCCGAGGACGCGCTGCACCACCCAGTTGCCGCGCTTGACGGGACTGGTGCGGAGGCCTGGCGAGTTCAAGGTTAAGAACACGGCCATCGGTAGCAAGCCGCCGCGGCCATAGCGGTTGGCGTCATCGACCCGGGTCCAGCTTTTCACTTCGGGCATGCCATAGTGCTTGGCCAGGGAAGGATTCACAAACGTGGAATTACCATAGATGAGGTCAAGCACGGAGCGGTTGTTTTGCAGGGCGTCTTCAATCAGCCGGATGGGCTCTTGAAACATCGCTTCGCGTAATTCGTTGTTGAACGTGGGGAAGCGTGCGCGGTCCACCGAGTTACTCTTCTCGAAATTACGGAAAGTGAGCCAATTGCCGGTGAATTCGGTGGCCATGCCGCGGACGCGCGGATCCTTGAGCATCCGGCGCGTTTGGGCGAGTAATACTTCAGGGCGTTGTAAGTCGCCGGCGGCGGCGCGCTTGAGTAACTCGTCGTCCGGGTTACTGCTCCAGAGAAAGTAACTGAGGCGGCTGGCGAGGTCGAGGCTGGAGAGCGGCCGGCCGGCCACCCTTGCCGCGGCCTTCGCCGGACGGCTTGACGTAAGTCCGGAATCTTGTAAGTCCAGGCGGTAGAGGAAGTCCGGGGCCATCAGCACACTCACCACCGTTTCGCGCACCGCGTCATCGTGGCTCAGCTCTTTCGCGGTGCGTAACTCGCGATAGTAACCGAGTAAGTCGTCGCTTTCCGGCTTAGCGAGAGGACGGCGATAGGCGCGGCTGGCGAGCTGCACGAGTGACTGTAAGTGCAAGGGCTGCGCGTCCTGGCGTTGTTTCTCAAGCCCGCGCAGGATGCTATCGATGCGGGCGAAGTGATGATTGATCGCCGTGGGTGCGAGGGGATCGTTCTTCGGGTCGGCGGCGGCTTTCAAAAGGAACTTATCGCGCATGCCCATGATCGCCGGGGGATCGGTGATGGCGATGCCGACGGGCCGTTCGGCCGCGGCCTCGGCGCCCTTGCCATCGACGGCGCCAGCCTGGTTGAACCAGAACTGGGTCCAGGTGCGTTCGGTGGCTTGCGCCATGTAGTCGAACTCGTTCCACAAGCGATCAAGTTCTTTCTTGGCCTTTTCGTCGAGGATCAACTCCATCAGCGGGGTGTCATCGCGCCAGAAGCCGACGACGCTGTGGTAACCGGCGCTGAGCAAGCGGCCCTTGTCCTGCGAATCATCGGGGAAGTAACGGCCGCGTTCCGTGACGTAGAAGACATCGGGGAAGACCCGGGCGAAGCGCGAGAAGGCGGCTTCGTAGGCTTGGCGTTGGGCGGTGGGAACTACCAGGTCCATGTCGTCGACGCGCGCCTTAGCCATCAGCGCGGCCCAGCGCGGGGCGCCTTCCTGATGCAGGCCCGGGTAGCGCGGAATGGTGGGGGCGACGCGCGGCGGGTCACTCTCGTTTTGGAGCGCGGCCGGATCGCTTTCGCGCCGGTGCGCCGCATACTCTTTGAGCTTCCAGTTCACCAAGGGCTGTGAGCCGGGCGGTAAGCCCTTCACCACCGGCGCGGCAAACTGCCTCGACGTGCGCAACCGGATCCTCGAGACAAAGGCCTGCATTTCGGCCGTCTTTGCGACTAGTTCCTCAGCTGTCGCGGACTGCCACATTTGCTGGAGCTTGGCCATCGGCCCTAGTGTCTCGGGTGTCTTGAGTGCCTGGTAAACCATCTGCAAATACTTGGGGCTGAGCTTGGCTTCGGCGGCGAGGCTGGCGAGGGTGGCGAGGGTGGCGGTGGGCTGGCGCAAGTTCGCGCGATGCTCGAAGCGCCAGGCGGCGGCGAAATAATCGGCATACTGGGTCGGTTGGGATGAATAGAACTGGATGATGCGCTGAACGGCGAATTTCTCGCGATCGGTTTCAACCAACATCGGGTAAGGCGCAAAGTCGAGCTTGGTGGGCGTGAGCACCATGTGATTGGCCACTTCGCGGGCTGCCTGCAGGTATTTGTTGAGCAAGGCCGGCGACATGGTGAGCGATTCGCCGGAGTTATCGAAGCCGGCCGGATTGGCCGGGTCGACGGGAAACTCGCGGGTGACCTGCATGTCCTGCCCGGTGAGGTCGCGGATGGTGTAGTTGTACTCGGCGTTGCTGAGGCGGCGAGCCGACACGAGGCCCGGATCACCGGCCGAACGTTTGATTTCGGCGGAACGCAGGGCCTGGATCCAGGTAACGACTTGGTGGCTGGATTCGGCGGGAGGCTGCGTCATCGGCTTGGGCGGCATGTCCTTCGCCTCGAGGCGCTCCATGACTAAGGCCCAGCGCGGATAGTCCTTGGTCACGTGGGCGAGATTGGTATAGGCCTTCAAATCGAACTGCGCGGCCGGGGAGGCGCCGCTGTGGCAGCTTAGGCAGTGCTTCGCCAAAAAAGGGCGCACGGTCTGCTGGAATTGCTGTTCCAAGGGGGCGGTGGTCGCGGGGGCGGCGGCGGCCGCAAGGCTGGCGCAGGCGAATAGGGCAAGCAGGGCTCTCATCAGTTCGTTCGATTCCTCGGTTTTATTATGTCAAAGCGTGGGTGGGCTATAAGAAAGACGCCCACCGCCTCCGGCGCGTTACTTGCGGCCCGACGGGGTCTGTTATCGCAATTTCCTGTGTGCGCCGCCAGACCGAGGGCTAAATTACAGTGCCAGGCTTTATTTGGGCGGCATTATGTTGCACAATACAACATATCTGAAAGGAGCAAGTGGGAGCAAGGCAGCCGAAGGGCTGCTTTGGCGGGACGCATAACTCAGGGGATAACGGGGAGATCTACACGGCTACGGGGCAACTACGCAGTTACCGGACCTCAGCCAGACATCGGCGCCGGCCCAGTCGCGCCCGTCGTCATTGTCCACGCGGGCGCCACCCAGTTCCGAGGCCGATTGTGTACGCACCCGGTCCAAGTCCGGATCCGCAGCGCATGGGCCTTGGCCTCGACTATTGGCGCGATCAAAAACTGGCTCCAATCCTCGACAATTCGGGCCGGATCCCCAAACAACTCCCGCCAGCGGTGGAGGCACAAAAGCCCGTCCTCATCCGAGCCCGCCAAGTGCGCCGCCGCGCTTGACCAGGGCCATCTCTCGGGCCGCTTGCAAAGCTTCGCGCGCACTGGATTCAGCTCGATATGGCGCAAAAACGACGCCAACCCCGCCGCGTCCACCAGCCACTCGGCATGGAACCGCGGTATCCAATTCACCGGACCCGACCGTAGATACCGGGTAAATCCCCGCGGCTTCTTCGACCCCAGCTTGCCCCACAGCACCCACGGCCGATGCTTGTACTTCTGGTTGAGGTAGCGCGAATACTGGCTTTGCATATCGCGCATCAAATTGGAAATCGACTCGTCATCGGAAGCCTCCACAATCCAATGACCATGATTCTGCATGAGCGACCACCCATGCACCAGCACCGCATAGCGCGCGGCGCACTTTCGCATTAAGGTCAACGCCCAGCGAAAGTCCTCCTTGTCGACATAGACCCAGCGTCCATTATTTCCGCACTGAGTGACCCCATACAGGCGTCCTCGCCGAAAATCACGCGGCCACCGCATCGCGGCTCCCGAAAATGGTTCTCATACTAATAAGTGGAATTTCGCGGGCAAAGTTCTCATATATTTTTTTTGCCCAGTCAGCGGCCTGGCAAATTCCCCTCACGGCTCGTCTGCTAGGATGACGGAATGATTGCTCGGACAGCTTGGGTCAGCGGTCGGGTGCAAGGGGTGGGTTTTCGGAATTTCGTCCAGCGAGCGGCGCGCAAGCTGGAAGTGGCAGGTTATGCGAAGAACCTGGGCGATGGGCGCGTGGAGGTGCTGGCGGTGGGTCCAGTGGAGGCGGTGGGCGAACTGATGGGGCTCGTGGCCCGTGGTCCGCGCTGGGCCGAGGTCCGGCACGTCGAGGTTCGGGAGACGCCAGTGCTCCCTTGCGAAGGTTTCGATATCCGGTAGTGTGGGGTCTACGAATTGGCGACTCGTCACCTTGGTTGCGGGTCATTCGGTGAATTGCTTCGCTAGAACCAAGTCTCCTTGCTCGAAATGGCGATAGGTGAATCCCGGTAGGCCACCTTGGATTTGGCGGAGCCAGTCGGTAGGATCGGTCCACAGAGTGCGGCGATCTTTGAGGGTAACCCAGTCCGCGCCGAGGCAGGCGCCGGGGGCGGTGGCATCGTGTAAGTCGCGGTGGACGGGGGTGCCGATCACCTGACAGTAAGTGGCCGGTGTGCGGTCGAGCCAGATGCGTTTGAGGCGCGAGTCATCGGCGGCGGCGCGGAGTAGCCAGTAGCCGGGAACTCCGGTAGCGGTGGCTCGGAGGTCAGTTACGCCTTTTAGGGTGGCTAAATAGTCAATGGCGCGGCGTAAGTCGTAGGCGCGTTGGTCGACCATGGGGCGTTGGGGGTCGATGAACCAGGCGCGGGTGTTGGGGTAGAAGTCGCCGCCGTTGCGGATCCAATCGGGGACGGTGGGGCCGATGCCTCTAGGCCGGATGGTGAGTACGCGGTGACCTTGGCGGGCGAAGGTCATGGCGAGGGGCGCGGGCTCTAACATGAGGATGGCTTTGTTACTGGGTTGGTCGGGTTCTATGAGGCGGGTGGTGAGCCAGAGGCCGGGTTCGGACTCAAGGAGTTGGTACTTCACGTGGATGCCTTCTTCGACGGTCTCTTTCATGAGGCGCATGCGGGGCGCGCTGAGTGGGGTGGCGATGGGCGTCGGTTTTTG
>JBBQQS010000249.1:0-7813 GCA_038215525.1 Bryobacterales bacterium | reverse complement strand
CCGGTAATCTGCAGGATCGCCTGCCGCGTCCGGTCGCGTTCGCCGGCGATCATAGTCCAGAAGCGCTCGCGGATCGCGGGCTCGGCGGTCAACTCCGAGTAACAATGGGCGATAAACATGTCCGCCTTCGCCAGTGCTAAGGCCGCGTTGTCAATCGCCGCTTCAAAGAACGGCCACTCCCGGTACATCTTTTGTAACAGCGGCCAGTTATCTTCCGGCAACTCGGCCAAGGCCGTACCCAAACCATACCAAGCCGGAATCAGGCAGCGATTCTGGGTCCAGGCAAATACCCAAGGGATCGCGCGCAGGTCATTCAATGTCCGCTGACCCCGCCGCCGCGACGGCCGCGAGCCGATCGGCAGATCTTCGATCACGTCAATCGGCGTAGAATTCGCAAAATACTCCAGGAAACCCGGCGCATCGACTAACTCGCGATAACTCGTGAAGGACCGTGCCGACAACGCTTCCAATAACTCCACGTAAGCTGAACTTGGCGCTGGCGCTGGGGTGGCACTCGCCAGCAGCGTCGCCCAAGTTACCTGCTCCAAATGGCGATAAGCAATCTGCGGATCGTCATACCGTTCCGCCAGTACTTCGCCCTGCTCGGTCAGCCGCAAACTACCATCGATTGACTCCGGCGGCAACGAAAAGATTCCCCGCGCCGCCGGACCCCCGCCGCGGCCCAACGACCCGCCGCGCCCATGAAAGAAAGTAACTTCAACCTGATGTGCCCGCGCCGTCCGATGCAGCTGTGTCTGCGCCCGGTACAGCCCCCAGCAAGCCGACAAATAGCCGCCGTCCTTGGTGCTATCCGAGTAGCCCACCATCACAATCTGCCGGTTATTCTGCCGCCGCAGGTAATCGGCATAAACCGGCTGCGACAAAATCGACTCGAGCGTTGCCGGCGACCGTTCCAGATCCCCGATCTTCTCAAACAGCGGCATAATCCGCAGGCTGGTATCTTCACTGCCCGCCGCCCACTTCCACAACCACAGCACCGAAAGCACATCGCTTGGCGCTTGCGTCAGGCTGATAATATGCCCACCGATCGGCTCGGCACCGTAAGTCGCAATCGTTTGTTGCAGCAAACGGAACACCGCCAGAGCCTCGCGGGTCGCGGGTGCCAACTTAGTCCGGTGAATTTCGCCCTTGTAGGGCATCGTCCGCCCCAATAGAGCGAGTTTCTCGTCTTCCGGCAATCCATCGAAGTTATCGGCCAGACCCAGCACCTTGAATAAGTCGGTCATCACTTCCGCATAGCGGCGCGAATCCTGCCGAATATCCAAGCAAGCTAAGTGCAAGCCAAAAACTCGCGTCCGGTCGAGCCAATGCTCCACCTCGGCCGCCGCCCGGCTTCCTGGATCGTGCTCGCGTAAGCTCGCCAGCACTAACTCGATGTCGGCCGCCAACTCCTGCCCGTTGCGATAAGCCGGACCACCCGGCTCCACCGATGCCTCCAAGCGCCACTCGATCATCGTCAAGTAGCGGCGATAGACCTCAAAGGCCCCCGTCGGCGCTAAGCGTTCGGTTAGCGCCGGCCAACGCACCTGCGTCTCTTCGAGATTCTCTTCGAGCACCTCGCTCACCGGCGCCTCGCGCGACGACAAGCTCAGAAAGTCGTACATGCGGCGGCACTGTTCGCGATGCAGCGAAAGTGCCTTTTCCCGCAGCTTCAGCAGCGTTCGTCCAGTCACCTCGGCCGTCACATCCGGATGCCCATCGCGGTCGCCGCCCACCCAGGAGCCGAAGCGCAGAAAGACCGGCATCGCGAAAGCCACGCCCGGATAACTGAGCGCCAGGGCTCGCCGCAAGGCCTCATAAATCCGCGGTATTACTTGCCACAAACGCGGCGCGATCGACAGCATCCGCTCCACCTCTTCGAGCACCGTGGGCCGGCGCGGCCGCAGAAACTCGGTCTGCCACAGGATCGCCAACTCGGTGCGCAGGCTGCCCTCGAGGTCCCGCCGTTCGCGCGGCAGTAAGTCCGGCCGGTCGAGGTCCTGGCTGGCGCGACGCATACGGCTCAGCTTCGCCCGTACCGCCCGCCGCTTGGCTTCGCTCGGATGCGCCATGAATACCAGCTCGATGGACAGCCGGTGCAGCGCCTGCTGTACCTGCTCCGCGGTAAAGCCTTGCGCCGCCAGCGCCGCAATGCCCGCCCCAATCGATTCGCCGAGTGGCTCATGCTCCAGCTCGCGATTGCGCAGGACGCGAATCCGGTGCCGGTCCTCAGCCAGGTTTGAGAGGTCGAGGAAGACGGTAAAGGCCCGCACCACGGTCTGGATATCGGCCTCGCTCAGTTCGGTGATCCGCTGGGCCAACTGCTGCCCCGCGGAGGCATCCCCGGCGCGCCGGCTGCGCGATAACTTGCGGATGTCTTCCACCAAATCTAGCGCCGGCGCACCGGCGAGGGAAGTGATCTCCTCGCCCAGCATATCGGCGAGCATGCGCACGTCGCGCCGCAGAAGTTCATTGCTAACTTTAGGCAACTGAGAAGGACCGCCTTTCGGTTCGACGAACTTGGTCCGGAAGGGCGATTATAGCGCGCCCTCCCCAGGCCATTCAATCTGCCAAGTACTAAGCCAGGATCATGGTGCCTGCCGCTTCGCACCTTGCCCCTGCTCTTTATGGCGCTGCCGCTCGCCGCCCAACCCCCCAATAGTCCTCAAAGCCGCCCTTGCCGCCGGAGTCACTTTGGCCGACATCACGGCGCTGCGGAAGGTGAAGTTCGTGAGGAAGGGGGTGGTCAATTTATAAGAATGTATATTTCACATTCATTATTTGATTTACGATCTAAAGTAAATATGCTATGATCATAATCGATAAAATAATAGACTATATGGCTAAGCACCTCAAAGAGCTTCCCGCCTCCCTCCGCCTCGCCCTCCACCAGGAGCGCCGCCGCCGCGGCTGGAGCCAGACCGAACTCGGCCAGCGCGTCGGTATGCCCCAAGTGCATATCTCCAGCATCGAAACCGGCAAGATCGTTCCCCGCTTCGATACCCTCGCCGAGATCGCCCGCGCCCTCGACTTTGAACTGCTCCTCGTCCCCCGCCGCCTGGTCCCCGCCGTCAAATCCCTGCTCCACGAAACCACCGACACCGAAGAGCACCAACTGTACGAACTCGGCGAGCCCGAAGAAGCCGTATGAAAATCGACCCCCGGAAGCTCACCACCCTGGCCGTGAATCTCCACGGGCGTCGCATTGGGGTGATCAACCGCCTTGCCGGGGACAAGCAGTTCTTCTCTTTCGACGAAGCCTACATCGACGATCCCCAGCGGCCCACCCTCAGCCTCTCGTTCAAAAGCCGAACCGGCGGCCTGCTGACTAACGTTCAGCAGGTGCATCGCCGCGTGCCGCCGTTTTTCTCGAATCTGCTCCCCGAAGGCCACCTCCGCACTTACCTGGCCCAACTCTCCGGTGTGAATCCCGAGCGCGAGTTCTTCCTTTTGGCCGCCCTCGGCGCTGACCTCACCGGCGCGGTCACCGTCACGCCCCTGGATGAGGGCGGCGAAGCCATCGCCGAGGAACCGGCCTCGCACCTGGAGAAAGGCCACACCGGGCCGCTCCGTTTTTCGCTCGCCGGCGTGCAGCTCAAGTTCTCCGCCGTCATGGAGAAGGCCGGTGGCCTGACGATTCCGGCCGAGGGCGTCGGCGGCTCCTGGATCGTCAAGTTGCCCTCGCTGCGCTTCGCCGCGGTCTCCGAGAATGAGTACGTCATGCTGGAACTCGCGCGGGAGGTCGGCATTACGGTGCCGGCCACCCAGTTGATTCCTTTAGCCTCCATCGCCGGCCTGCCCGCCGAAGCGAAAACCGTCGCCGGCAACGCCCTCGCCGTCCAGCGCTTCGACCGCGGCCCCAACGGCGAGCGCATCCACATGGAAGACTTCGCCCAGGTCTTCGGCGTCTTCCCGGAAAACAAATATAAGTTAGCCAGTTACTCGAATCTGGCCCGCGTCCTGTGGGCCGAAGCCGGCGAAGTCGCCACTTACGAATTTATCCGGCGCCTGGCCTTCTCCGTAATTACCGGCAACGCCGACCTGCACCTTAAGAATTGGTCTTTACTCTACCCCGATCAGCGCCAACCTACGCTCTCTCCCGCTTACGATTTTGTCTCGACGTTACCCTATCTTCCCGATGACCAATTAGGGCTCACCTTTGGCGGCAGCCGCAGCCTCTCCGAAATCACCCCCGACCAACTGCGCCGCTTCGCCGACCGTGCGATGATTCCCGCCGCCCCCGTCTGGAAAATCGTTCGCGAAACCATCGAAGCCACCGTAAATGCTTGGCGGACGCTGGCCGCCAAAGACATCCTGCCCGCCGATATCCGCGACGCGGTCCACCGCCAAATCCACCAAGTCGCCACCCGCACCAAACTCTAGCCGCCGCTGATCACTAGTGCTTTGGCCGCTCATATTTTTTCGCGATTATAGCCTATGGCTAGCCTACCGCGTGAGCGTGGGTCACCTTTCCTCCCCAACCGGCAAATCATATTGGGGTGACTCAGCCCCGCTGACACCTGACGGGCGGTTAGTCGGTGGCGCAAGAAGTAAGTGATTCGGCGATCGCCGCGCTGGACTCGTGCTAACCCCTGTCAGTCCCCACTATCCCCGATTGTCCCCGATAGGAGCACTTATTCGCAAACGCGCCGTCGGCCGCGCTCAAAGGCCCGCCAAACGGGCGCAATTCCTTCATCATAAAAATATCCCCGCAAAAATTCGCTTTCGGCGCCACACACTCACCACGCTGCGTCCGCACAAGTAACTCCAGAAACCCGGCTCCCGCTAAGTGCGAAACTGGATAACCGCCGCCAAAACGCATATTGAACTCGATGAGGAAAAATCTCCCGTCGCGCTCGATCAAGTCGACGTCGCAGGGCCCGATGATCTTCGCCGCTTCTCCTAACCACAGGCCAAGGTCAATCAGCTCCGGCCGGCGCACCGTCACGGCTAACTCCGTTTCGCCATTGCGCGAGAGTAACTTCTTCCACACGGAAACGCCGATCGGGCGCCCGCCTAAGTCGCCGCAGATCTCCACGTTCACTTCTTCGCCCGCAATGAACTCCTGATAGATGTATTCGCGCTCATCGTGGGCGACGGGGAATAGGTCCCGCTCATCCCGAATTACGCTCACCCCCACGCTCGCTGACCCAAAGCGCGGCTTACGAATCAGCGGCAGCCCGATCTCGTCCAGCGCCCGTTGCGGATGGGCCACCGTTAGAGGCGCCGTCACCCCATGCTGGGCCGCCCACCGCGCCGTTTCGAGCTTGTCGTAACCCATCGTTGCCACTTCCTGGCCCGGAAAGAAGCACTTCACCCGCTGCGCGGTCAGTTCCGGCCGCAGTTGCGAAAGCGCCGCCACATCCGGGTCGGTGAAGCTCAAAATGGAGTCGATTTTGTGGTCCACCACCAAATGCCGCACCGCATCCGGATACTCCTCCGCGGCGATGTCCGGCATCAGCACACTCTCGTCGCAGCTGGTAAATCCCGGGGTAAACTTCGTCACGCCACTGCCCACAATGTAGACTTCGGGGTCGGCCTCGCGCAGGTAGTCCGCAATGTAACCGCGTTTACCGATCGTCGAAAACAGCCACCGTGTTTTCATTGGCCCGCCCCCGCAAAGTCTCCCAGCGATTGCCGGCCGCGAAGCAATTCCCCCGTATCCACGGCGTATACCGGCGCCATCGGCACAATAAACTGTGGCGCCAGCGACAGGGCATAAGCCCCCACATTGCTCACCACCACCAAGTCCCCCGCCTCCGGCAGCACCGGCAACGTCCCCAACTGGTCGATCTCCATGCAGGTCGCGCCAAACAGCCGTACGCTCGCCGCCGGCCGGTCCGCCAACACGGAACACGGCGGCCCAATCGACGACCGCAGCGGGTTCACGTCAAACAGTGACCCATCGCAAACCGCCAGCGGCCCCTCGGGCCGCGCCTTCACCGCTGTTACGCGGGTCACGTACTCCATCGCCTCGGCCAGCACCCCGATGCCTGGCTCCAGGATGAGGCGCGGCCCGTTGGCGCCCAGCACCCGCTTGGCATATTGCCCGAGAGTCGCCGTGAGTTCTTCCTGCCGATCCAATGGATAGCTCAGCCTCGCTGCAATCTCGGGTGGCGGCACGCTGGCGATGCCGCCCCCCAAATCGAAGTAATCCACCTCCGCTTCCAACTCCGTCGCTACTCTACGCAAATCGTCCAGCCGGTGGCAGTAAGAAGCGGCATCACGCCGCGAAGAGTGGTGGATGTGCAGCCCCGCCAAGCGCACTGTCCCGCCCGCCATTACCCGCCGTACGGCTGCCACCTCATCGCCCCGCACCCCAAACCGGCTCACCGCCCCGTTCGCCAGCACCGCCGCCACCCGCACTCCCAGCCGCACCGGTCTATCGCAAGATCCCAACGCCGCAGCCTGCTCCAACTCTTCCACCGAATCCACGTGGAAGTCGATTGCGTGCCGGTAGCAATGCTCCAAATCCTCCGGCGCCTTGCTGGGTCCATTAAAGAGAATCTGCCCCGGGCCCGCCCCTACCCACTCGGCCAAGGCCAGCTCATGCCCCGATACCACCTCCAGCCGATAGCCCGCCTCCAGCACCCCGCGCAGGATTCCAGCCAGGTAATTGGTCTTAACCGAATAAGTAATCTCAGCATTCGGATAGTGCGCCGCCAACCCATCGCGCAACCCATTGAGCCCGCGCACCACCCGCCCAACGTCCAACAAATAGAGGGGGGTGCCAAATCGCGCGGCTAGTTCGCGAGTCTCCTCGGGGCTGTTAAAAAACGCCAATCTTTCCCTTTTGCTACTTCCGACCTAATCTTTACGTTCCTTTCATTTTCTATGAACTGCGCGCCGTTTGCCAGTGAAAATTGGGGTTACGACGTTCACTTCGGCACAAGCTTGATCTCAAACAGCTTGGGCCAGCGTTTGCCGGTTACGAACAGCCGGTCGTACTGGACGTCATAGGCTATCCCATTCAGGACGTCCGGCGGCTTTTCTCCGCCCTGCTGGTCCGCCGGCGTCAGTAGGCCGCCGCAATCGGCCCAGCCGGTCACCTTGCCGGTTACCGGGTTGATCCGCGCAATCTTGTCGGTCAGCCAGATGTTGGCGTAAAGCTCGCCCTTCACCCACTCGAGTTCGTTCAGATTCTTCACCGGCTGCCCCTGGTCGGTGACGGTCAGCCGACCCGTTTCCTTCAAGGTCTCCGGATCCCAGAACCGCAGTTCCGGCGTGCCGTCGTCCATGATGATGCGTTTCCCATCAGTCGTCAGGCTCCAGCCCTCGGGTGGATAGTGGAATTCCCCACGCAAGTTAAATGTCTTAAAGTCGTAGATAAATCCAGTGCCTGACTTATACTCGAGCTGAATTAACTTATCGCGCCACTGAATAATGCCTTCGCCAAAGTACTGGCTCGCCAAGTCGCGCTTCTGCAGGACGATTCCGGATTCCAGGTCCACCTTGCGAATCCCCGATTCGCCGTACTCGCCGGTTCCCTCATAGAGGGCGCCGTCGACATAGAAGAGCCCTTCGGTAAAGGCGGACCGGTCATGCGGATAGACCCGCACCACCTCGCACCGGTACTGCACTATCGGCGGATCGCTCGCCCCGCAAGAAGAGAGGATAAGGGCCGCCAGAACGGCAAGGGCTCGCATAGAGACATCGTGGCACGAGTCTGGCATGCCAAGAAGGAGACTGATGAAAAAGACGCGCCCGGCGAAGGCGGAAGAGATCACAGCTCGGCTGAATGCCGTCCGTCAGACCGAATCCTCGGAGCTTGACCCTTTGCTCATTGGCTGCAATGTGTCTTGGAACCAGAAAA
>JBBQQS010000248.1:0-7817 GCA_038215525.1 Bryobacterales bacterium | reverse complement strand
GGGGCAGCCGTGGTGGTTCCGGGAGGGGTTGACGCTGGAGCTGACGGGCGACAAGCCGACAGATGCGCGGTATGTGCAGGCTTTGCAGCGGGTGCGGCGGTTGGTGGGCGAATATGGGCTTGACCGGGTGCTAACGTTCTGGCGGCAGGGTCTTGGTGCGGCAGTAGCTGGCGAACAGTAGCCAGGCACCGACATAAAGGGCCAAGGCTACGCTCACCCGGATGAGGAAGCTGGCCATTTGGGCTTCGAAGGAGACGAGCTTGGGAATCCACCAGAAGAGCTGCCAGGGAATCCAGAGGCCGATGAGAAACCAGGCGAGGGCGGCGGCGACGTAGCCGAGGCTGAGGGGGACGGCGCGCCAGTCGCGGAGGCCGTCGACGCCTTGGTTCGCGGTGCGGACGGCGACGGGGATCAACTGGCGGAGGCTGATGGTGCCGAGGGCGATGAGGAGCAGACCGAGGGGGATCCACTTTAGTTGGATAGGCGTGCGGGTGGCGAGGGTGAGGGCGGAGTTGAGCCAATTCTCGATGGCGGGGACGAAGCTCGACAGATAGAAGAAGAGATCGGCGACGAGGCCCACGATGCCTAGCCAGATGAGGAGTGCGGGGATACGGCCGACCGAGGCGCGGGCGTCGCGGTTGAAGGCGAGGGCGATGAGGTAGGCGACGAGGGCGGTCATCAGGACGACGAGGACGACGGAGAGGATCACGTTGCCGGTGGAGGAGGTGCGCAGGCCGAGCCAGTAGTAGGCGAGGGCGAAGAGCGCGAGGTTGCCCACGGCGTCGAGCAGGAAGAGGCGGATCACGGTTTTACCTCGACGGATTTGGGCTCCGTGGTCGACAGATACTCGGGTTGATACATGGGCATGACGCGTGCGGGGCTGGCGCGGAATTTGCCGGGGTTGACGACTTTGAAGAGCGAGAAGAACTGGCCCTGGCCGGCGCTGAAGTAGGTTTTGAAGAGGGCGGAGCGGTCGTCGCGGAGTTCGCGGCGGGTGGCATAGCTCGACCACCAGTCGGGCTTTTCGGCGAGTTCGTAAAGGTCGTCGCGTTCGATGAGTTCGACGCCGGCGGGTAAGGGATCTTCGAGGAGGAGATAGCGCCAATCGCCGCCGGTGAGAGTGAGGCGGCTGGCGATGATGTCGCCGCTTTTGAGGTCGCCGGTGGCGCGTTCAAGTTGGTAGACGATGCGGCCGGCGCGCTTGCTGGGCACGAGGCGGAAATAGTCGCGCAGGAGGTTGAGGGCGATGGTGCCGGACTTCTGGAGCTTGTCCTCGGTGGAGTAGTAACCGGCGCGGGCGCTCCAGTAGGCGCGGCCAGTGCCGCTGCCGGTGCGGGTGATGCGGATTTTGCTGGAGAGTTCGGCTGGAATTTTGAGGATTTCGGAGCGGATGCCCATGACGTCTTCTTGCGTGAAGCGGCGGGAGAGGATGCGCTTGCCGTTGACTTCGACGTTGACGGTGAAGTCCGGGTTAAGTTCGCCGCTGCGCTTGAGGTATTCGGTGAGTCCATCGACAGCGAGAGCAGTCTGTTTGGTGGAGGACCACCAGTAACCTTCGTTGCGGTTGGCGGCAAGCCAGAGGGCAGCTTTGGGGACGAGGGGGCTATCGGGCTTGGTGCGGGAAAGGAGCTTGAGGCTCATGGCGGTGGCTTCGGTGGAGGTGTCGTAGACGAAGCCGAGGACATCGTCGCGGTCCCAACGCCACCAGGCTTCTTGGGCATTTTGCTGGGCGAGCTTTTCGAGCTTGGCGATGGCTTCGTTTAGGCGAGGGTCTTGGCGGCGATCGAGCTCGAGGCCGAGTTGAGCGAGGGCCTGGGGCGAGAGGCGATCGCGGGCGGCCCAGACGCTGTCGATTTGTTGGGGGGTGGATTTATCGGCGAGGCCGAGGGCGTAGACCATGTAGGCGCGGGCGTCAGGGACGGCGCGCTCTTCGCGTTCGAACTCTTTGGTGAGCCATTGAACACCCTTCTCACGGGCTTCGGTGAGGTTGGGGCGGGTGTAGCCGGCGCTGAGGGCGCGGGAGAAGCCTTCGACGACGAGGGCGGTCATGTAGACGGAGGAGTCGTCGGTTTGCCACCAGCCCCAGCCGCCATCGGGATGCTGGAAGTCGAGGAGGCGGTCGAGGCCGTCGTTGACTTTGGCTCTAAGGACGGCGGGCGTCTGCATGGGCTTGAGCTTCAGTTCGGCGAAGGCTTGGGAGACGATGAGGTTGGGCAGGACGCTGGACATGGTCTGCTCGGTGCAGCCGTAGGGGAAGGTGGTGAGGTAGTCGAGGGCGCCGAAGATGGCGCCACCAATGGAGGGGGAGATGCGGATCTCGAGTTCGCGCGAATTGGGGACGGAGGTGGCGGGAATGTCGAGGGTGATGGCGGCGGAGTCAGTCGAGAGGGCACCGGATTTGGAAACGCTTTGGGGCACTCCGAAAGGCTTGATGGGCAGCTTGAGTTCGACGGCGTCACTCTCGTCCTTGTTGAGGGCTTTGGCGAGGATGACGGCTTCGCGGCCGGGTTTGGCGCGGACGCGGAAGTCGGCACGGGCGGTGCCTTGGGAGGCGACGGTGAGGTCGCGGGTTGCGCCATCGAGGAGTTCAAGGCCGGTGGCTTCGAGGGTGACTTTGACGGCCTTCTCGCCCTCGAGGTAGTTCTGGACGACCATCGAGAGCGTGACTTCGTCCTCTTCGGTGAAGAAGCGGGGGACGGCGGGGCGCAGGATGAGATTCTTGCGGACGATGACTTTGTCGACGGCCTGACCGACACGGGTATCGCGGGTGACGCCGCGGGCGGTGGCGCGCCAGGTGGTGAGCGAATCGGGGAATTCTAGCTTAGCGTTGGCGCGGCCATCGGGGCCAGTGACGACGGCGGGGGCCCAGTAGACGGTATCGGGGAAGGCTTTGCGGATGCGGGGCTCGGGGACACGGTCGGGCTTCAACTGGGCGAGCGACCGATTGACTTGGGCGAGTTGCATGGCGCGCTCGCCGGCTTCGCCGGAGAAGTAGTAAGAGAGCGAACTCTCGGTGGCAACGACGCTGTAGACGCGGCCATAGAAGTGGCGCAGGGGGTCGGGCATCGTCTCGGGGCGGATGGCGTAGATGGCTTCGTCAACCACGCCGAGGGAGAACTCGGCGGAGACGGGTTTGCCTTGCCAGTCCTTAGCTTCGACCGAGTAACTGGCCGCTTCACCGGGCTTGAACTGGGGCTTGGAAGGAGTGACCTTGACGCTGAGCTTGCGCTCATCGGGCGGGACCTTGAGGCTCTTGGTGCCTTGGTAGAGCTGGCCCTTTTGGATGAAGGCGGCGGAGACGTAGAAGTTGGGCGCGTAGTCGTTGCGGATGGGGACTTCGAGGACGAAGGAGGTGGCCTTTGAGGTGCGGGCTTCGTGATGATGGAGGTCTCGCCCTTCGATGCTGAGGAGCACGTGGGCGTTGGGGACGCCGGTGACGATGAGGACGCGGGCGGTGTCGCCGGGCTTGTAGGACTTCTTGTCGGGGACGATTTCGATGGCGTTATCGCGCGAGCCTTCTCCGCCGCCTTCTACCCAAAGGTAGGCTTGGCCCACGGCATCACGGGCTTCGGGCGTGCGGGCGACGACGCGAATCCGGAAACTGCCGGCGGCGGGCGCGGGGAATTCGGTGGTGCCGACGCCTTCGAAGGTGCGGCCTGGATAAGTAGCGATAATGCTCGGGGTCTTCTCGCGCCAATCGGACGTGAGGAGTTCCACGCGATAGGCGGCGGCTTGGGGCGCGGCGTCGTAGTCGCGAATTTCGACCTTGAGCTTGACGGTTTCGCCGGGAGCGTAGACGTAGCCGTTGGGCTGGGCGGTGACGACATAGCTGGCGTAGGGGGCGACGACATAGCCGGAGCCGCTGATCTCGCGGCGGGCAGCGTCAGTGACGCGGGCTTCGATGCGGTAGACCCAGCCGTAGCGCTCATTCTCATTCTCGGCGACGGGGTTGTCGACGGTGACTTTGAGCTTGCCACCCGAGTCGGTTTTGCCGTCGAACTGGGCGATCTCCTGCTGCCCCCAGGTGCCGGGGTCCTCTTCGTCATCGGCGTCGCCCCAGGGGGCCCAGTAGCGTGAGCGATAGACGACGTACTTGACGGTGGCACCGGCGACGGGCTCGCCGAAGTAGTATTTGGCTTCGATTTCAGCCTCAATCGCGGTGCCTTGCAGGAAGCGCTTTTTGGCGGGCGTGACCTTCACTTCGTACTCGGGCTTCTTGTATTCTTCGACCTCGAAGTTGCCGGAGACTTTGGCGTCACCCAGCTTCATTTCGACGGAGTACATGCCGAGGGCGGCGGCGGCAGGCACGGCGTAGTCGCCGTTGATGGTGCCGTACGTGGAGACATTGCGGACTTCGCGGAAGACGGATTTGCCTTCGGGGTCGGTGATTTCGACGGTGGCCTTGGATTCAGAAGGCAGGTCATAGCCTTTGGCGGTGGGGGTGCGGACGATGGCGCGGTAGCCGAGCTTGTGGCCGGGGCGGTAGACGGGGCGGTCAGTATAGACGTAGCCGGTGAGGGAGTCGCGTTCGCCGCGATGGAAGGAGTAGCCGGGAAGGGCGTTGATGGCGAAGTCACCTTTGGGGCTGGCCATGACGAGGACGTCGTCGCCTTTGAAGGCGGGGAGCTTGAGGGAGGAGACACCGAGGGGATTGGTTTTGCCTTCGGCGATCATGGTGCGTTGGGAGATGACGCGGACGGGACAATCGGCAACGGGGGCGCCGGTTTGGCGGTCGACCACCATGGTGACGAGGCGGCCGGGCGAGGACTTGGTGACGAGGGCGTAATTCGAGACAGATACGATGGTGTAGGCGCGGAGGGTGCCGTTGGTGGCTTCGACAAGGTAGACGCCGGCCTTGGGGAGGTTCAGGGGGACGGTGACCGAGTCCCAGGGATTTTGCTTGGTGAGGGACTGGCGGAACTTGGTGACGAGTTGCTGCTGATTGAGGAGCGGGACGAGAGCGAAGCTGGCAGGGCCGCGGGGAAAGGGCTTGGGCGTGGTGACTTGGTGAATGCGGGCGCGGGCTTCCTGGGTGAACTGAGCGCGGAAGGCGTCACGGATGCTGGCACGATGGTCTTGTTTCCAGTTCTCAAAACGCTCGAGCCAGGTGAGTTCGCGTTCGGGGCGGGGGCTGTGGCCGCCGAATTGATGGGGGTCTTCGAGTTGCTCGAAGAACTTGCGGGGATCGTTGACGCGGTAGACGCGGAACTCGAGCGAACCCATGCCGGAACTGGAGACGGTGACAGAGGGCTTTTCGCCAACGCCGAAGGTGCGATTGGAGACGAGGGAGAAGTAACGGGACTGGTCGTCGTCCTGCGCTCCGATGGGGCAAGCGACGATCGCCAGGATGGCGCACAGGAGTTGCTTATTGCGCGGCACTCAGAATCCTCCAGCGATAGATGCCCAAAAACGTAGGGTTGGACGCGAGCGGCCGCCACCGGGGTTGCGGATGCGCCAACAATTCTACACCGGAGAGCCGCCGCACTTCGCCTGGCCGGCCTGCGCCCCCTTGGCCTAAAATCGGTCCGGTGTGGTAGACGATCCAGGGTTCTGGACTCGAAGTGAAATGACTCTTACCGAGATAGATCATCGCATGGAAGGGCATGCGTTGCCCAACTTGTTCGAAGAAGAGGATGTCGCCGGGGGCGGCGTCTTCGAGGCGACGGCTGATGAGGGTGGTGTTCCATTGGCGGAGCGTGCGGGCGTCGGCAAATTGGCGGGTCTCATTTGGGCCAGTGCGAAAGAGGGCGGCGCCGGGATTTGGGAAGCCTTGGATGGGGGGCAAAGTCGGCAGTGCGGGCAGGGTGATGGATTTGAGCCAAGGGGCGTCGTGCTTGCGGAGGCTTTCGCGGTAGGCGAAGCGGAGGAGGGCGGCGCAGTCGATGACGTCCTTGGCGCGCTGGTTGTCGCGCAGGTGGTACTGCGATTCGGCGAGGAAGGTGAACCAGAGGCGGAAGGCCTGCTGGTCAGCCGGATGGGTGAGGCGGGCCTCGGCGAGGAAGATCAGCGTGAGGATCGCGAACACTGAGTTAAATTCTACCGTGGCTCTTGACTCCGTACCACGGTACGGAGTTTAGAGTTATGGTGAAAGGAGGGTCCTAACGATGACCCCAACAACCGATGCTCCCAAGAAATGCTGTGACAAATGTACGTGCGCGGAGTGCCATGGCGCCGCTTGTAAATGTGACGCGAGCAAAGGCAAGTGCGGCTGCAAATGCGGCTGTGGCTGCGCCTGCTGCGAAGGGTAAGACGATCGCGCTGGCGGCGCGCGGGGCGGGGGTGCATGTCGAGACGATTCGCTACTACGAGCGGCTCGGCCTGATTCCCCGCCCTGTTTCGTATGGGGGGTATCGCCATTATCCGGAGGCGACGATTGCGCGGGTGAGGTCGATTAAGCGGGGGCAGGATTTTGGCTTTTCACTGCGGGAGATTGCGGAGCTATATGCGATGACGGCGTCGAGCGAGTCGTCATGCCAGGCGATGTGCGCGAAGGTGGATGCGAAGGTGCGCGAGATTGACGCGCGGATTGCGGCGCTGGTGGAGTTGCGGGAGGAGTTGAAGGGAATGGTGGGGCGATCGGCGCGGCAGGGTCCGGCGACGAATTGCGAGGTGTTTCGGGCGTTTCAGGGGAGTTAGCCTGCGGTTCGCGTGAGTGGGGGATGGGGTTGGGGAGGAGCGGACGGTGGCGGTCGGGTCCTAGGACGCGGAGGATGTGGGGGAGGTCGGGGTAGGAGGCGGTTTGCCTGGGGTCAGAGAGGGCTTCGGCCCAGGTAGCGGGGTCTCATTCGACGCGCCAGCGGTCGAGGTAGAGGTGGACGGTGGCTTGGTGGGGTTCTTGTCCGAAGGTGGCGACGGGAGAGTTGGCGACGTGGGCGGCGGTGCTGGAATAGGGGTAATCGGCGGCAGTTTTGGCGAGGTGGGCCTCGACGGGGTTGCGTTCGATGTAGATCATCGCCTTGTGGTAGTGGCGTGAGGAGCGGATCTGTTTGGCGCCGAAGCGGTTTTTCCACAGGTGGCCGTCGCGTCCTTGGGTGGAGTGGATCCAGCGGGCGTGGTAGGACTGCAGTTGCTGCATGAAGCGGGAAATGCCGTCTTTGCGGGTGGTTTCGACCAGGAAATGGACGTGGTTCGACATCAAACAAAAGGCGTGGAGGCGGACACGGTAGCGTTTGGCGAGGATGTCGACGCGGTTCAGGTAGGTGATGAGCTGGTCGTGGGTGTGGAAGACGTCCTGCTTGTAGTTGCCGCGCTGGTAGACATGGTAGACCTCGCCGCATTGCCAATTGCGGAGGCGGGGGTTCGGATTTTGCCGTTTTTTGGTCTTCACGCTAATAAGTGAGTTTTGCGATGCAAAAATCTCATATATTTTTGAACTTTCTGTGACGGCAAGCCCGCAACTGAGCACGAATCTCCCCCTGAATTTCCACCTAACCACAATATAATCTTCGAGTTAGATTGTGCTCCGAGCACAGTGACGAGCACAGTGACGGGGGATTTAGGAGTGCCGGGGGATTGATGGAAGGCCCGCTGATTAGATTAAATATTAGTAATTATTTACCAGGATTGTGTTGAGAACCCGCAGGCGGCCCGCCTTCGGGCGCGGGTGTTGGAGATGGCGATTCACGTCCTCGAGCGAGGCAAAGAAACCTTCGAAGCCCTGAGCGCGGCGGGATGGGGAGCGACGGAGGCGGGAAAAGTCGCGGGCCCGGAAGAGTTGACTCCTGGCAATGACCGCCGTGCCCATGGGCTTGTACTCATGCGTTCCCGCCGCCCAAGCTTCCTGCTCGATCAGCCACAGTGCGAATCCCATATCCCCC
>JBBQQS010000247.1:0-7831 GCA_038215525.1 Bryobacterales bacterium | reverse complement strand
ACACCGGCGGCGTTGAACTTTTCCTTGAAGGCATCGAAGGAGCCGAACTTGGCCTCGATGGCCGTGGCCAAGTGGCCATGCGGCGCGTTGCCTTCCTTCGGCGCGCGCATGATGTTCCAGAAGAAAGTGTGGTTCCAAACGCCGCCACCGTTGTTACGCACGGGTCCTTTAATCGCATCGGGAACCGCGGCCAGGTTGCCGGCCAGCAATTCCTCAATCGTCTTGCCGGCCAGTTCCGGCGCGGACTCGAGCGCCTTATTCAAGTTGGTGACGTAAGCATTGTGGTGCTTGCCGTGGTGGATCTCCATGGTCATCTTGTCGATAACCGGTTCCAGAGCGTCGTGAGCATAGGGCAGATTGGGCAGGGTGAATGGCATAAGTGTCTCCTTTAGTATGAACGGAAATCAGGCGCGGCTGGTTTGATAAGCGTGCGCCAGACGGAACATCGTGTTCTCGTCAAAGTGTTTGGTTAAGATCTGCAGTCCCACCGGCAGGCCTTCTTGGGTATTGCCGCAAGGTACGGACAGGCACGGAATGCCCGCCAAGCTACCGGTAATCGTGTAGATATCGCTTAAATACATCTGCAGCGGATCGGCCATCTTCTCGCCTAACTTAAAGGCCGGGAAGGGCGACACGGGCGCGACGATCGCGTCCACTTGTTCGAACGCCCGCGCAAAGTCCCGCGCGATTAGCGTCCGCACTTTTTGTGCCTGTAAGTAGTAAGCATCGTAGTAGCCTTCGCTCAGCACGTAAGTGCCCAGCATGATGCGCCTCTTACACTCACGGCCGAAGCCTTCGCCGCGCGTATTTTTGTACATGTCGGTGAGAGTGCCCGAATTCGGCGACCGCATCGTGTAGCGCACGCCATCGTAGCGGGCTAAGTTACTGCTCGCCTCCGCGGTGCAGATGATGTAATAACAAGCGATCGCCTGCTCCGTGGTCGGCAGGCTGATATCCACCACCTCGCAGCCGAGTTTCGTCAATTGTTGGACGGCCTGGGTGATCAGCGCGCCCGATTCGCTCTCGAGCCCCGCGAAATACTCCTTCGGCAAGCCAATGCGCAAACCCTTCACTTGCCCATCCAGCAGCGCGCCATAATCCGGTACCGGTGCCGCGGCGCTGGTTGCGTCGAACTCATCATGACCCGCCATCGCCTTCAGCACCGTGGCCGCATCCTCCACATTGCGCGCAAAGGGGCCAATATGGTCGAGCGAACTGGCGAAGGCCACTAGGCCATAACGCGAGACGCGGCCATAGGTGGGCGTTACGCCGACAATGCCGCAGAAGCTGGCCGGCTGCCGAATCGATCCGCCGGTATCGGAGCCCAGCGATACCACCGCCGTGCCTTGTGCCACCACCGCTGCCGAACCGCCACTGGAGCCGCCGGGTACGCGATCGAGCGCTACCGGATTGCGTACCGGCCCAAAGGCCGAGTTCTCATTCGAAGAGCCCATGGCGAACTCATCGCAGTTGGTCTTGCCGATGATCACCGCGCCTTCGTTTTCGAGGCGCGTAATGGCCGTTGCGTCATACGGCGGCAGATAGTTTTCGAGCATGCGGGAGCCGCAAGTGGTCCGCAAGCCTTTGGTGACGATCACGTCCTTGACGGCGATCGGAACGCCGGATAGTAGGCCAGCCGCTTCGCCGCGCCCGAGCTTCTCATCCACGGCCCGGGCGGCCGCCAGGGCACGCTCCGGAGAGAAATGCAGATAGGCGTTCGTCTTCGGATTTTCGGCCGCGGCGAAGTCGAGCGCCGCTTGCGCCAATTCGGCAGCCGTATATTTCCTGGCCGATAAGTCGGCTTGAATTTGCGAAATGGTGAGCGTCGAAATGTTCATGCTAAGCGCGTTCAATCACCTTGGGGACCTTGAAATAACCTTGCCCGGCTTGCGGTGCCTGGGCGGTGGCGACGGCCGAAGTGAACTGGCGTTCCGGCCGCTGCACGTCCTCGCGCAGGGTGGCCGTTTCGTCGGCCGCAAACAGCACCTGCGCCATCGGTTCGACGCCGGTCGTATCCACCTCGCCCAGCTTCTCCATATAGACCAGAATCTCGTCCAAATCGTGGCGCATAGCCCCGATCTCCTCGTCGGTGAGTCGCAGGTTGGCGAGCTCCGCCACAGCCCGCACTTTCTCCTCGGTAATCTTCATTCAATGACAGCTTAGCAGGCTGGCTACGCTTTCCAGAGTGGGAAGGGCTGCGCGATGCCGATGCGGCTGAGCTCGAGCAGCGCCGGCAGCTTCCGCCGCCGCAGTAATAGCAGGTGCAAGATCTCATCGAGCCGTTCATCTTCGCCCTCCACCCACTGCGGTGGCAGCGAATGGCGTGCCGCTTCGAGCACGCTTTCCGGAAAGTGCATCACTTGCTCGAGCCACGGCTCAAACGATTCAAGACCCGTCACCGACGCGTACACCGCCTTGCGATGGTAGAGCCCATAGCCGGAGGCGTCGGCGAATTGCCAATGCGGCCCGCCGAAGGTATAGCCGTGGTCGATCATCATCCCCACAAAGCCCACCTTCGCCCCGTGCACCGGCACCGATGGCGCCCACTGCTTGATCTTGGCGCGGAAGAAGACGGCCTGGCGCGCGTCGGCGTTCGCCAACCAGCGATCCACCACCAAGGCGCCGAGAAAGTCCGATAGGTTCACTACGTCGCGGAGTAACTGGTCGGGGACGAAGTCGTAGAATCCGACGCGGTTGGGGTCATCGGCCAGACGGGAGCCGAAGTGCCAACCCGGCTGCGGTGCGACCAGCTCGGAGCCCCGTTGCAGGTTCACCTCAGGATGGGCGGCCAGAAAGTCGGCCGTCACTTCGATCGCCGCCACCTTGGCCGAGGCAATGCGTAGCTGTTCGAAGATCGCCTGCGCCATCCATTCGTTCACCAGCACGCGCCGCCCCTGCGGATTGTTCTGGAACTTCACCGCATAGAAATTGCCGTCTTCGGCTTTCATCAAATGGGCTTGCGCGCCACCCCGGAGTTTGCGAATGAATTCGATGGCACGAATCGGCATGCGATACTTGATGGATTATGGCAGAAGCGAGCCTCTAGAGTGAGGAAATTCGAGGAGAAAAACGAAAACATGAGCGAAGAAACAAAGACGAACGAAGAGAAGCAAGCCGCCGAGGCGACGGGCAAGAACCAGGTCGCCCTGGAGATGATGAAGTTTATCGCGGTGAATACCGGATATGGAAAGGGTGTGGCCGCGACGGGTTTCGCCGGAAAGAGCACCCTGCGTTCGGCCGAAGAACACGCCGAAGCGCTGCTGGAGCTGTTCAAACGTTGCCGGGATGTGGTGAATAGCTAAACTCGGATCGAGTTCCCAAAAGCAAAAGGCGGCGCCGAAGCGCCGCCTTTTTTGTTGGTAAATACGGAAGAGCGAAAAGAAGCAGTTACTTCTTCGCGGCCTTCTTGGCAGCCTTCTTGGCCGGAGCAGCAGCCTTCTTGGCCGGAGCCGGTGCAGCAGCTTTCTTCGCCGGAGCAGCAGCCTTCTTCACGGGGGCGGCGGCCTTCTTGGCCGGAGCCTTCTTCGCAGCCTTCTTTGTTGCAAATTTCATTTTAGAAATCGATCTCCCTAGATTTGGTTCGGCGGCGGCCTTCTTCGCCGCTACTACTTTCGCCGGAACATTTCCTGCCGATTTCGTTTTAGCCTTCGGAGCCACAACCGTTTTGGTAGACGAGGTCTTCGTCACCGATGTTATTACTGTAGCTTGGCTCGAGGTCAAATTTCCACTCTTAGTACTAGTCTTAATGGAATGGGTTTTTCGCGCGGGCGTCGCCGCGATCGATTTCTTCGCGCCCGATGGCGTCGCAGTCAATGTTGACGGGCCTTTGGGCTCCATCGGCGGCGCGATCATGATCGCCGGCGGCGTGGGCGACGAAGGAGGGTTCCACGCCTGCAGCGCCACCGGCGGAGGCATCGAACGCGCCGGCGGCACGCCTTCATTCTCGTCATCATCGTCATCGTAAGAGCTGATTTCGCTCTCCAGATCCAGATGTTCTTCTTCGTAATCGAAGTCGTCTAGCTCGTCATCGATAGGCATGGAGGAAAACTCCCTAAGAACTGTTTCAAGTGGCGCCGGGGTCGCGGCGAGGAACAAGGCGGTTCCCGCACTCCCGGCGAAGACAAGGATAGAATATCGCGATTCGGCCAAAACACAAGCGCAGCTTGGCTAAAGGCCTGCTTTGGCCGAAATTTATAGCTTGGCGGCCAGGGCCGCGGCGCGACACGGAGTAAGCCATCACGCCGTAAATTCCCACCATCACCAGCGTCCAGCCCGCACCCGCGAACAGCTCCAGGCACAGCAGGATGCTTCCACGCTGCCCTTCCGACGCTTCCAGCACCGCTTCCATGCTTCGCACGGCGGCGATAGCCTGATGCGGGTCCATGGCCATCAACTCGCGCCGAATCGCGCTCACGACGCTGCCCGGCTAGTCCACTGTCCGCACGGCGAACATGGCCGGCATCTCCGGCGTCTGCATGCGGGGCCGATAAAGCCCCGGCCCTGCTGGCTCGCCCAGCCCCGCTTGGCGCTAATCGGCCACTACGCCCGTGACGCGAACTCGACCGCCCGTGATGTCGTCCGCGCCAGTATGAGGCTCGCGACGCTCACGCAGACCATCAGCAGCAACAAGCTCATCGCCCCCAGCAGCATCCACAGAATCGACTTCCCATCGCGCACCAGAAACTCACCCAACGGCATCACCGTTTCGCTTTGCGTCGACGGCCGAGCGTCCAGTGCCCCTCGATGCTCCGCCGCATACTGACGATTGATCACCGCCAGTTCGGCGATTTCGCCGCGCGAATCGCCTGGAACCGCGCATCGGTCGCCCCACCCGTAATCTGCACCAGTTCCTGCGGCTCCCGGAACGGCAACGGCTTCAGCAATACCGCGCGCACCATCGTGAAGATCGCAGTGTTCGCCCCAATGCCGAGCGCCAGCGTGAAAATCACCGTCAGCGCGAAGGTCGGCGGGCGGCGAAGGGTCCGCCACGGATAGGCGAAATCCTGTCCCATCGATCACCTCAAAAGCTAAAGGCTGTCTGTTCCTGACCGGCCACCCGCGAAATGGCTCGCACCAGTTTCCGGTACGGCAACTCGCCCCGGTGGGCAAACCCGAGCCACTCACCATCGCGCCAACTCGAGTAGTACCAGCGCGCCAGCAGGGCCAGATGATCCTGCCGCCGCGCCAAGGTCAAACGGCTCTCCGGCTCCAGCGACGCGGCCAACTCCCGCAGCCGCCTATCCATCGACATACCCGCGCCGTCCAGCCGAAAGTTCCGGCCCGGCAGCCATTGGCCGTCCAGCAGGAAGCGCAGTTCTACCGCGCCCGCCTGCGTGCTCTTCGTCACCGCCACGCCGCACAATTGGGACGCATCACGCACCATTTCGTCCCGCAATCGGAGCACTTGCTGCACCTTTTCGAGCCGCCGGTGCTGGCGTGCGGCCTCCTCAAAGTCCATGTCCTCGCTCGCGCGATCCCGGGCCCGCTCCACGGTCACGGTGAGGCTCTGGCCGTCGCTGGTCAAGAACTCCCGCACCCGGGCCACTTCGCCGGCGTACTCGGCCTCGCCCACCAGCTCCTGGCATGGCCGCAGGCACATATTCATCTCGCCATAAATGCATCCCGGATGGTCTGGCGAAGGCGCCAGCTCTTCCTGGCAGCGCCGGATCTGGAAGAGGTCGAGAAACTGGCCCTCGAGTTCCTCGGCCGCCGCGCGCGACCGGAAGGGGCCGTAGAACAGCGAGTCCGCGCCGGTAAAGCGCGTGGTTACCGTCGTGCGCGGGAAGCGGTTACTGTTCACCAGTCGCACATAGGCCGGGTAACGCAGCTTGATGCGCTGCGCGTAGCTATCGGGAAAGTACTCCCGCGACAAGGTGTAGTACATCAGGTTCGCACTCAGGCGCGATCCGGTCGGCCAGTACTCCACTCGCTGGGCCACCCCGCGTAAGCTCGCCCAGCGCGAATCGCCCAGCAGCCGTCGCAAGCGGCGGCGCAGGAAGTTCGTCTTGGCCAGATACGGCTCGCCCTCCGCGGCCCACAAAGCAAACACCGCCGGGCGATCGTCCACCCATTCGAGCTCGTCATGCGGGTAAATGATACAGGCGGGGGGAATCGTCATGCGCGGCCACTTTATTTTAGCCGGTCGCGTGACCTGGCGACCGATGCCGTTCTCTGGAAGGTCGAGTCCCGATCTTGTCCGGCGCTCATAAGTTGAACAAAATAAATCATTTAACCCTAGATGGGGCCATCCACGCGCATCCCCGGGTTTCCTCTTAACCGATTGAATCAAAAAAACTTAACTGCAAACCTAAACCTAACTCCCCCGCCTCCAAAAGAGACCGACCAAGGGGAGGAAACGCGCCCCCGCGACGGGTTTCCCCTCTCCCCCTCCCGGCAGTACTAAATTAGGAAGAGTGGAACTCAACGGGGTCATCGTACTGGATAAGCCTTCCGGCTGGACATCGCACGACGCGGTGAACAAGGTCCGGCGTCTTTCGGGGTCCACCAAAGTCGGCCACCTCGGCACCCTGGACCCCATGGCCACCGGCGTCCTGCCCCTTGTCGTCGGCAAGGCCACCCGCCTCGCCCAGTTCGTCGCCGTCGGTCGCAAAGTCTACGAGACCGTCGTTCGCTTTGGCTTCGCTACTGACACTTACGACCGAGAGGGCGAGCGAACCAGCGACGCCGCGCCTATCTCGCTCGATCCCGCTCAACTCCGCCACTGGCTTGACCTCCAAGTCGGCACCCACCCTCAGATGCCGCCGCCCATTTCCGCCAAGAAGATCAACGGCGTGCCCGCTTACAAGCTCGCCCGCAAGAATCTGCCCGTTGACCTGAAACCGGTCGAGGTCACCATCGAGTCCCTCGACCTGCTTGCCTGCGACGATGACCAGGCTCGCCTCCGCGTCGTCTGCTCCTCCGGTACCTACGTCCGCGCCATTGCCCATGAGTTAGGTCGCGTCGCTGGCTGCGGCGCCCACCTTAGCGAACTCCGCCGCGCCGAGTCCTGCGGCTTCACCGTTGGCCAATCCCACACCATGGACCAACTCATCCACTTAGCCGCCGCCGGTAACTTGGCCCAAGCTCTTCTGCCCGCTGCCACTCTGCTGCCCCAATTCCCCGCCGTCCACGTCGACCTCGACACTATCGCCCACATCCGCCAGGGCCGGATCTTCCGTATGTCACCGTTCCGCGAAAGCCGTTCCGCTAGGCAAGTAAAAGCCGTCGCCGCGGACGGGGAATTAATTGCGATCGGCGAAGCATTGATGCCTTGCGTCTATCACCCCATCGTTGTCCTTTAGTTTGCATGTGAATCAACTTTAATCTAATACTCGTGGTGCTTTCAGCTAAGCGCGGTACTCTTCCAGATAACGGCTCCATATGCTTCCTTTGGTCAAGCTCCTCTTTGTCGGCTGGGTGTTTTTTGGGTTAACCCACACTCCAGAACGCGCTGCGTCTGTTACCCACGAAGCCGATGGCCAGGAAGCCGATGGCTTGCCAAGTGAGTTTTTCTCCGGCTCCGTCCAGGATCTATCCGAAACCTGGGTTTCCGTCACCCGCTCCTTAGCCGGCAAAACCCCCGAAACCCGCATGTTTCAACTCAGCAACGACACCATCGTCGAAGGACAATTGAAAAAGCAGGCCCGTGTAACGGTGGGCTTTCGTACACATGACGGCCAGGATCATGCCTGGCGCATCATCGTCCGTGAAAATCCTGAGTAACTAGGTCTTTTTCGGCCGGCGCTGCCAATCCGTCTTCACCACTTGTCTGGCCCGGCCCAAGGCCAGCGTCTCCGGTGGCACGCCATCCGTAATTACTGACCCGGCTCCC
>JBBQQS010000246.1:0-7835 GCA_038215525.1 Bryobacterales bacterium | reverse complement strand
TGCCGACCTCGCCATCGACGGCCACCCCGGTACCGCTAGCGACCTCGTCGCCCTCCGCGTCGCCAACGCCCGGGACTGCCACATCGACGGACTCATCTGCTCCCCCCTCGAAGTCGCCCGCGTCCGTCAAATCGCCGGCCCTCATTCCATCCTCGTTACCCCCGGTGTCCGCTCCGTCGGCGCCGATCTCGGTGACCAAAAGCGCGTTGCCACGCCGGAAGCTGCGGTCCGCGACGGCGCCAACTACCTGGTGATGGGCCGCCAAATCACCCGCTCCCCGGACCCCGCCGCCGAAATCGCCCGGGTCCTCGCTACATTACAGATATAAATCTTTTCTATTACACTTAGATGGTTTCGCTTATTTGCGCAAACCCGGAATCTTTGATGTACTTAATGCAAATGGCGGTTCGCCACACCGCCTTAATCTTCATTGGGGAAACAAGTCTCGATGCGCATACTTAACTGCTTCGTCTGCACCATCCTTCTCGCGGCCCTTTCGATCTCCGCCCAAACCGTGGCGACTTTGAGCGGGCTCATCACTGACCCGACGGGCTCTGCCATTCCTGGTGCCAACCTCACCCTCGTCAGTGCCGACAATAACTCGCGCCGCGAAACCATTTCGGACTCCGCTGGCCGCTATAGCTTTCCCGCGGTCAATCCGGGCACGTACCAGTTGAAAGCCACCAAGTCCGGCTTCTCCGATGTCTCGGTCCAAGGCGTCCGCCTTACCGTGAATACCGCTTCCACAGTTAACCTGGCTTTCGAAAAAGTGGGCTCGGTCGCGACTACCATCGAAATCTCCGCCGAAAGCGCTCAATTGAATACGGTCGATGCCACCATCGGCAACAGCTTCGGCACCAAGCCGATCATGCAGTTACCCTTCGAGGGCCGCAACGTCGCCAAGGTGCTCGCCCTCCAAGCTGGCGTCTCCTTCGTCGGTGACTCTGACTCGGTGAACGGCGGCGTGAGCGTCGCCACTGACCGCGGCGGCGTCGTCAACGGCGGCCGTAGCGACCAGAGCAACGTGACTCTCGACGGTGTCGACGTCAATGACCAGCAAACGCGCTCGGCCTTCACCAGCGTCCTGCGCGTTACCCTCGACTCGGTGCAGGAGTTCCGCGTCACCACCAGCAACGCCAACGCGGACTCTTCGCGCGGTTCCGGCGCCCAGGTTTCCCTCGTCACCAAGTCCGGCACCAATCAGTTACACGGCTCGCTCTATCACGTCCTCCGCAATAAGGCCACCAACGCCAACACCTTCTTCAATAACTTGAATGGCATTGCCACTCCCAAGCTGAACCGCAACATTTTCGGCGGCAGCCTCGGCGGCGTGGTGCCCAACACCAAAAAGAAGCTATATTTCTTCGGCAATTACGAAGGCCGTCGCGACGCTTATGAGCAGAGTGTGCTCCGCGTAGTTCCGAGCCTCAGCCTGCGCCAGGGTATTGCCTCGTACATCAGCCGTTCCGGCGCCACCGTTCAGGTCGGTCCCCAGGAACTGGCCAACCGTCTCAACTACGCCCCCGGCGTCAATCGGGCCGCGCTTGACCTCTTCAATACCTACCCGCTGCCCAACGACACCTCCGCCGGCGATGGCATCAACAATTCGGGCTATCGATTCAACGCCCCCCTTAAGGATAAGTACGACACCTTCATCGCCAAGTTCGACTACGTCTTGAACGATAAACACAGCTTTTTCATCCGTGGCCAACTGCAGGATGACGTGCAGAATGGTGCTCCTCAGTTCCTGGGCCGCGACCCCAATTCGAAGTCGTTGACCAACAGCAAGGGCATCGCCATCGGCTGGAACGCCTCCTTGCGCAGCAACCTCTTCTCCACCACTCGCTGGGGAATCACGCGCCAGTCGCTCGAAGATGTCGGCATCGGGCAATACGCGGCCGTCACCTTCCGTGTTATTGACAACCCCGTCGGGCTCGACCGCTCCTTCCGCCGCATCAGCCCCACTTACAACCTCACTCAGGATTTCTCCTACACTAAGGGTGCCCACACTCTCCAATTCGGTGGAAGCTTGCGTATGTTCAACAATGATCGCCTTAGCTACGCTAACTCGTACTTCGGCGCCCTCAGTAACTCCTCCTGGCTCACCGGCAGCGTCGCGATTCTCAGCGCACCTTTCGTGGATACCAATAATGCCGCCGTCGGCATCAACCCCGGCGGCCGGACCCAGTTCAACGACGCCGTAGCCTCCGTGTTCGGTTTGGTCACCCAAGTCAATTCCCGATACAACTACCTGCCTAAGGATGGTAATGTTACGGCCCTGGCGCAAGGCGCTCCCAATCCGCGTAATTTCAAGGGTCAGGAATCGGAAATCTACTTCCAGGACAGTTGGAAGCTCACCCGCCAACTCACCATGACGGCCGGTGTACGCTACATGTACTGGCCCGCGATCTATGAGGCCAACGGCGTCCAAACCAGCCCGAATATTCCGTTGAGCCAGTGGTTCGATACCCGCGTCGCTAACGCTAGTGCCGGCCTCGCGGGTGGCACCGGCCTGCCGCCGATTTCGTTCAACCTCGCCAGCGGGCAGGGTGGACGTCCCCTCTACGACAACCTCCACAACTGGTCGCCTCGCTTCGCCCTTGCCTGGTCGCCTGAAGGCCGCTCCGGCCTGGGTAAGTTCCTCTTCGGCGGCAACGGCAAGAGCGTCATCCGCGCCGGCTGGGGCATGTATTATGACGTCTTCGGCGCGGGCCTCGCCCGCTCTTTCGACGCTTCCGCACTCGGACTCGCCACCAACATCCCAAACTCCTCGGGCCGCCTCAGCTTGGCCGATGCTCCTCGCTTTACTGGCGTATTCGATATCCCGCCATCGCTCATCACCCCGGCCCCTCCCGCAGCCTTCCCGGTTCTCCAACCCAACGCCTTCCAGATCACCAACTCCCTGGATGACAAATTGAAGTCCCCCTACGTGATGCGATTTAACCTCTCCACCACCCGCGAGTTCGCCGGCGGCTGGACCGTTACCCTTGGCTATGTCGGTAGTCAGGGCCGCCGCACCCTCACCAGTGAAGATCTCGCCACCCCGCTCAACATCCGCGATCCTCAGTCCGGCCAAACCTGGTTCGACGGCGCTAAGGCCGTCATCGCGCAAATGCCGCAGACGGTGCGGCGTGAATATACCGGCCCTTCCAGGCTTACCGACGCTGACTTCGCCCGGGTGCGGCCGGTTCCTTTCTTTGAGAACATGTTCCCCGGCCTCGCCAGCGGTGGCCGCACCGCCACCCAGGTAGCCTACGGGCAGTTTGTCAACTTCTTCCCGGACTCGACGGGTGTCCTCGAAAACCTTGACCGCTTCGGCGACCCCTCCGCCAGCCGCCTCGGCCGCTTGGCCTTCTACAACCCGCAGTTTTCCTACCTGCGCGCCATCCGCTCCGTCGGCTTCTCGAGCTACAACTCCATGCAGTTGAGCACTCGCAAGATCTTCAAGAACCGCGACCAAGTCGACTTCAACTGGACCTGGTCTCACTCTTTCGATCTCGGCTCCACCACGGAAAACAACGCCGATGCCGCCCGCGGCATCATCATCAACCCCTATAATCGCAGCCAGATGCGCGCCTCGTCAGACTTTGACCAGCGCCACAACATCAACGCCAACTATGTCTACAACCTGCCCGTCGGCAGGGGCCAACGGTTCCTCGCTAACTCCGGTAAGATCGGGAACGCCCTCTTCGGCGGCTGGCAGCTTGCCGGGATCTACCGCTGGACCACCGGCTTGAACGTCAGCGTCGGCCACAACCGCACTTGGCCCACCAACTACAACATCACCGGCTTCGCCACCACCGTCGGCCCCTTCGCCGACGGCACCAATAAGAACTCACAGGCTCCGGTGCCCAACGCCGCCAACCCGGCCGCCGAAGGCCGCCTCTCCGGCCCCAACGTCTTCCAGGATCCTCGCGCGGCCCTGGACTCGTTCGGCTTCACCCTGCCCGGCGAAATTGGCAACCGCAACAACGTTCGCGGCGACGGCCTCTTCAACATCGACGCCAGCCTCGCCAAGAACTTCGCCATGCCCTGGAGCGAAGACCACAAAGTCCAGCTTCGTTGGGAAGTCTTCAACGTCACCAACTCCGTACGCTTCGATCCGCGAGATACCAACCTAAGCCTAGGTTCGCGCACCAACTTCGGCCGCTATACGGGCACCCTGCAGCCCTCCCGCGTGATGCAGTTCTCGCTGCGTTACGACTTCTAACCCGAACCCGCAATCACAACTCAACTCTGTAGGACGGGCACTTCGTATACGAATCGAGGTACCGCTGTAGCGGCATGTTTATGTCCTTATCGCCGCACAGGAACAGGGTTGTCCGCGTGCAGAAACGGGTAGGAGATCTCGAGCCAGGCTCCAAGCCCGAACGCGAGTGGAAACGCCACGTCGCCCCGTTAATCCCCCCAGAGGGTCGCCTTTCGTATTTTTCTTCTACATCACTGATTATAAACATCTTTCTCCTGATCGGGGGCATCCACGCGCATCCCCGAGTTTCCGGCAAACTCATTGATTCGCAGGCACTTAGCCTAAAATCTGACTCTGCTGCCCCCGTTTGCGTCAGTCACAACAAAATTAAGCCCCTATACCCCACCCAACCCCAACAAAACAATAGCCACCGACCCCCCAAATGCGCCGCGAGCCCAATGAGGCATGCCACCCTAGTCTTATGCCACCCCACACCAACCGAACCGCTGTCGCCGGCCGTGCTAAAACACAAACCCAATGGAATCAATCACTCCCGGGTTCGTTTCGTCAACCCCTAAAAGTAGATCTTCGCCCCCACCTCCACCCGCCTCGCATTATCCTGCACTCCCCCCGCACTGCCAAAATTCGCTTGATTCACCGCAATCACGCTCGGGCCGTTAAACGTCACCTGATTGAAGACATTGAACCCCCGCAACTGCAACGACAGCCGATACCGGTCCCGGTAGAGGACACTCTTCTGCAGATTCACATCCGTGGTCCGCAGCCAGCCCTCGCGAATATTCGGCAGGAATCGCGGACCATTCGGCAGCGAAAACTCGGGCGTCGTCGTAAACGCCTGCGGGTTAAACCACGGCTTCGTGCAGCCGCAGCGGCCATCCCAAGCCCGCGAGTTCTCAATCGACTCCGACAGCGGCAGTTTCGCCACCACCCCCGGCACCACCGATGCCCGCGACGGGCTCGCCCCCGCAATGCGCGACAAATCCGGGCCACCCACGTTGACCGGAAGTCCGCTCTGTACCAAGGTATTGGTGAAAAACTGCCAATTCCCCACCAGCCGATTCGTCAACCCGCCGCGGTTCAAGAAGCGTTTGCCCTTGCCCAACGGCAACCCCACCGCCGCCGTCATCACGAAACGCTGCGGCACATCGAAGGACCCCACCGAGCGCTCCAGCCGTATATTGTAGATGTCGCGAATGCCAGCCGGGTCCAAAAACGCAATGCCGTTCCCACCGCCACCGGTCTCGATCACCTTCGATACCGTATAGTGCGCGGTCAGTGAAAAGCCACGCGAGAACTTACGGTCCAACCGCACGGTGAAGGCGTGATAAATGCTGTCGCCCACCGGAGGCCGGAAGTACAGCAAGCTGGTCCCGTAAGCATTCGCCGTTGTCGGCGACGCGAATTGCGGAAAGGGCTTCAGTAACTGCATCCGCGGAATCCGTGCCAGCGACAATAAGCCGCCGGCGCCTTTTCCAAGGTAAGGATTCGGCACTAACTCGTTTAAGTAAGTGCCGCCGCTGGCCAGGTTTTTCGGGTCAATCTGATTCAGTTCCAGGCTATTCGTCGGCAGCCGGACGCCTCGGCTGCCGAAGTAAGTTAATTCGAGCCCCGTATTCCGGCTCAGTTGCCGGGCGAAGGCTACGTTCCATTGCTGCACGTAGCTATTGGGCTGGTCGCGCAGCACGATATTGGCGTTGGTACCGGTCCGATAACTGCCGTCTTCCACCCGGTTGGTCGATCCCGGTCGCGTAATGCCGCCCGGGAAAGGATCGGACAAAGTCGTCTTTGGCGAGTAATTAGCATTGAATACATCCGCGTTGAGCGTAAAATTGAAAGGAGTCGTCACAATCGCCGTCTCGAGCCCAATCGGGAGGTAGAAAAGCCCATAGCCGCCACGGATCACCGTCCGCGGATTCATCCGGTAAGCGAAGCCAAAGCGCGGGGCATAGTTTTTCCAATTCGTCTGCCGGATGGTCCGGGGGTTCTTGCCGCCCGTAAATAAGATCGCCCCGTTCCCGCCCAGTGGATTCGGCGCCTTCCGGTCAAAGTAAGTCAACCGGTCATGCGCTTCGCCGGTGCCGGTTTCGGTCTCCCAGCGCATGCCCAGGTTCAGAGTTAGTCGCGAGTTGACTTTATAGTCATCCTGGAAGTAACCGCCAAAGTAATGTTGATAAGCGCTCAGCGGTTCTACTTTCTCGTAAGCGAAGTTGCCAAAGCCCAGCAGGAAACTCGCCAGACCCAAGCCCTGTTCGGGCCTCGCGGTGCCGAGTTGGTCAGAAGCGGTGTAGTTCTGCGAAAAGCCATAGGACCCCGTCGGGTTCGCGACCTGGTAAGGGTAGAAACGATACAGCCGGTATTCGCCACCCATCTTCATGGTGTGCCGGCCCGCCGCGTAAACCAGGTTCTCCTGGAAGCCCTGGGTATCGCGCGGTTGGTTGTTAAACGCCGTGCCGCCCAGTTCCGGAATGCCGCTGCCGACGCTGACGTTGGGATAGATTAGCACGTTGGCCGAGTCGCGGATGTAGTTCGGCAGGCCCAGAGTCGTCGGGTCAAAGCCCAGGGTATTGGAAAGTAAGTTCGCCCGGTAGCGCACCACCATGTACCGCAAAACATTAAACAAGCGAGGAGTAATTTGGTAAGTATCATCCAATCCGAAATTGAAGAAGCTATCCTTCGTGTTATTCGAATTGGTAAATCGCACCTTCACGCTCGGCTGGGTATCGAACGAATGCTGCTGCGAGTAACGTCCGAACAACCGGTGCCGCTCGCTGAAGATCTGGTCGACGCGGGTAGTCCACAAATCGCGGCTGTAGGTCCGCGCTCCGGCGAAAAGATAATTCTGCCGCCCGGTCACCGAACTGCCCAGCCGGTTCGGCTCCGGATACTCCCGCAACATCCGCGCCGACACCGTATTGATCCGCGAAGCCGGTACCAGGTTACCGGGAAACAAGGCCCGGCTGCGAACGCCATTGTCCACCCGGCTCGTCTCCGGGTCATAGATGTTGATCAACTGTGCTCCCGCCGCACTCAGGAAACGCGTTTCCGAGAAATCGCCGGCGCGTTCCAAATCTGTAGGTACGCTCGTCACATTCCGCACCGGATCCTTCTCCCGCCGGCCTTCGAAAGCCGTAAAGAAGAAGGTCTTATTCTTGCCTTTGTAAAGACCGGGAATCCACACCGGCCCGCCCACCGAAAGCCCGTACTGATGCCGCCGCAATACCGGCCGCGGCGTTCCGAAGCGATTATTCGTGAAGCTATTCGCATTCAGAAAATCGTTTTGATGATAGTAGTAAGTCGTCCCATGAAAGGCGTTCGCGCCGGACTTAGTGACAATATTCACTACGCCGCCGCCCGTCCGGCCAAACTCCGCCGAAAAGCTATTCGTCTCCACCCGAAACTCCTGCACCGAATCCGGCGGCGGGCTAAACGCCACGCCATTAAAATCGCCGATGGTATTCACCGCCCCATCCAGCAGTACTTCGTTGGTCGACGTCCGGCCGCCGCCTACCGAGAAATTCGAATTGAACACGCCTCGACCGCCGCGCGCATCGCCCACTTGCCCTTTAGCAATTACTCCCGGCGCCAGGCGCACCACGGCCATCACGTCGCGCTGCACCAAGGGCAA
>JBBQQS010000245.1:0-7873 GCA_038215525.1 Bryobacterales bacterium | reverse complement strand
TCGTCCAGTTCCTGGTGCTGCGTCACCGCATGGGAGGCATTTACGGCCGCAATCTCCTCACCAGCACTCTCCGGATCCTCACGGCATCCATGGTGATGGGCGCAGTAGTAGCCGCCAGCAGCCACTTCGTCGGCCAATGGTTAGGCACCACCAAAGTCGCCTACCTTAGTGACTTGGCCATCTCCATCCCCTTAGGCGCCCTCACCTTCTACGGCGCCTGCCGGTTACTGCGCATTGACGAACTGGAAATGGCAGTATCTGCGATCGCCGGCCCCCTCCGCCGCCGCTTCGGCCGCTAAGGGTTGAGCCGTCGTTCGTATTCGTCATGTGCGCCGATCCAGATCCAAGTCACGGTTCCCCTCCTCGACCGGGCGAGTTCTACCGGCGGCGATATCGGCTTCGGCTTCCGCGATCAATTTAGCGCCCCTCCCCCCGGGTGAAAAATCCTGCTCCATCTGACGCTCCCAGGCGTCTTCTTCCAGTTCACCAAGCCACTCAGCCAAAGCTCTCCGCTCAATGTCGGAAAGTTGGACGATCGCTTCTTGAATCGCTTCGACAGTCATACCCTCAAGATAACCCAAAATCGGTCACGGGAGTCTTTCCCCTTGTCCTCAATCACTTACCCCAAATCGAAAAAACCATCTGGTATCTTAAAAGTATCTAGCCCCCGCCGTGAGGCGGGGGGGTCCTGCTGCCGCTCCACTGCCGAAACTTCGATTCCAATAGAATCAACAACTCCCGTTTTGTCACTTCCCCCACCGCCTCGTAACGAAAATGGCATCTCCCGCCCCCACAGTTGGCGTCCAGTCCTATCCGTGTGGTACCATATCGAAGACGATAAAGTGAGATTAAGGATAGACGAGAGGTTACCGTTTTCGCATGGCTTTGGCGACTGACGTTAAGAAGACAACGATCACGAAGTACCGGATCAACAAGACTGACACCGGATCGCCAGAGGTGCAGGTGGCTCTGCTCAGTGGGCGGATCCTCCAGTTGACGGACCACTTCAAGACTCATAAGAAGGACCACGGGTCCCGCCGCGGGTTGCTGACGCTGGTGTCACAACGCCGCAAGCTTCTTTCGTACCTGAAAGAGCATAGTCCCGAGCGCTATAAGAAGCTCATCTCGAGCCTCGGTTTGCGCCACTAAAGACCCCTTCGCTCTGGTCAACAGAGTTTATTGCAACGACAGCCGGCTTATGCCGGCCGTTCTGCTTTAACTCGCCCACTCCCCGCATCTCCCTCATCGATCGAAGGCTTGTCTTGACCGGCAGCCTGATGCGATTGCCGTGACCTCAAGGACGTACTTGGGGCGGCTCTGGAGGATAGTTTGAGTATTCACACCGTTTCGGTCGATCTGTTCGGCCGCACCATCACCTTTGAAACAGGAAAGATTGCCAAGCAAGCGAACGGCTCCGTTGTCGTTCGCATGGGCGATGCTTTTGTTCTGAACACCGCTTGCGGCACCACCAAGGGGCGCGAGGGAGCGGATTTCTTCCCCCTTACCGTCGATTACCGCGAGTACACCTACGCGGCCGGCCGGTACCCTGGCGGCTTCATCAAGCGCGAGGGCCGTCCTTCTGAAAAGGAAGTCATCAACTGCCGCTTGACTGACCGTCCGATCCGTCCGCTGTTCCCGGAAGGCTATAAGAACGAAGTCCAGATCGCCGGGCTCGTCATGTCGGCCGATGCCGAAAATGACCCGGGTCCCCTGGCCATCATGGGTGCCGCCGCCGCGCTCGCCATCTCTGACCTTCCCTTCCACCACGTGCTCCAAGCCGTGCGCGTCGCCATGGTCGACGGCGAACTGATCGCCCTCCCCACCTTCATCGAAACCAAGAAAGCCGCCTTCCACATCATCGTCGCCGCCACCAAAGAAGGTGTCGTGATGGTCGAAGCCGGCGGTAAGGGTGCCTCTGAAGCCGATGTACTCAAGTGCATCGCCTTCGGCTTTGAATGCTGCAAAAAGCTGATCGCCGGCGTCGAAGAACTCGTCAAGATCGCGGGCAAGAAGAAGTGGGATTGGGCCTCCCCCGTCAAGAACGAAGCCATCGCCAAGCAAGTGGAAGCCGCCGTCGCCACTGAACTCAGCGACGCGATGAACACCGAAAAGTATTCGAAGCTCGACAGCTACGCCCGCGTCGACGCGGCGAAGAAGAAGGCCAAGGAACTCTTCACCGAAGTGGCCGACCAGAAGGAAGCCGGCGAGCGCTTTGGCGAACTGAAGGAAAAGATCTTCCGCGAAGAGATGCTCGACAAGCGCCGCCGTCCCGACGGCCGCCAGTTCGACCAGATCCGCAAGATCGACATCGAAGTCGGCGTCCTGCCCCGCGTGCACGGTTCGTCACTCTTCACCCGCGGCGAAACGCAAGCCATGGTCAGCGTCACCCTGGGCACCAAGGACGACGAACAGCGCGTCGAAATGCTCGACCGTGAGATCACCTCCAAGCGCTTCATGTTGCACTACAACTTCCCGCCCTTCTCGGTGGGCGAGTGCGGCCGCATGGGTTCGCCCGGCCGCCGCGAAATCGGCCACGGCCTGCTCGCTGAGCGCGCCCTGTCGGCGGTTCTCCCCGATGCCGCCACCTTCCCCTACACCGTCCGCATTGTGAGCGACACGCTCGAATCCAACGGTTCGAGCTCCATGGCCGCCATCTGCGGCGGCTGCATGGCTATGATGGACGCTGGCGTGAAGATCGAAACTCCGGTAGCCGGTATCGCCATGGGTCTGGTGATGGAAGGCGACAAATACGCCATCCTCACCGACATCGCTGGCGCCGAAGATCACTACGGCGACATGGACTTCAAGGTGGCCGGCACGCGCAAGTTGGTCACTGCCCTGCAGATGGACTTGAAGGTCGTTGGCGTTTCGATGTCGGTCCTCACCGAAGCTCTCGCCCAGGCCCAGAAGGCCCGCCTCGAGATCCTGGACAAGATGGAAGCCGTCCTCGCTGTGCCACGTCCGGAGCTTTCGCAGTACGCACCGCGCATCTTCTCGATGACCGTGCCGGTCGATAAGATCCGCGAGGTCATCGGACCGGGCGGCAAGGTGATCCGCGCGATCACCGAAGCCACTGGCACCAAGATCGACATCAACGACGATGGCGTCATCAACATCTTCGCGACCGACGGCATTGCGGCCCAGAAGGCGCTGCAAATGATCGGCGACATTTGCGCCGTGGCCGAGGTGGGCAAAACCTACCTGGGCACCGTCTCCCGCATCGCCGACTTCGGCGCTTTCGTCGAAATCTTCCCCGGCACCGACGGCTTGCTGCACATCAGCGAGATCTCGGAAAGCCGCGTCAAGACCGTCCGCGACGAACTAAACGAAGGCGACCAGATCCTGGTAAAGGTCCTGGCGCTCGAAGGCAACAAGATCAAGCTCTCCCGCAAGGCGATCTTGATGGAACAACGCAGCAAGCTCAAGGGCGGCGAATAGCCTCCTTTCCTGCGCAAACCAAGCCCCGTCCCCTACCCAGGGGCGGGGCTTTGCTGTTCCTAAGCGTGGAATTTGTCGAGCGCCGCTTGAATCCACGACGGGCGAGAATCCGACTGATAGACAGTGTTCCCTTGATTTGTCTCCAGCACTAACATCGGCGGTGCTCCCCAGCAACGGTTGTCATATGCACGAACTAGGTCGAGTTCGCGAATGGCTCGGGGAGGTGATTCAAGCTCGCCTCATAGATCGACTTGAGAACCGTTGCAGGCGCGCTGTGCCCTCCTCGGAAAGCACGAGCACGTACGCGATTCCGATGAGCGTCAAAGGAATCGAGCCCGATGTATCGCATCTCCACCAGAAAGCCGGCGACCTTCGCCGCCTGCGCGTCTCAAACGCCAAGCTTTGGCGGTCCCAATGTGCCGCTGAATTAAGGTCTCGAACTCTCGATTGACTTGGGATCGGATCTGTGGGGATAAGGTCCGCATCCACGCCTATTGCCTGATGTCGAATCATGTCCACTTTATATTCGAGCCGCAGCGCAAAGGCGCGATCTCCAAGCTGATGCAGCACTTACAGAGCTATCACGCGCGTTACATGAACGGGCTCCAAAACAGCCATGGCCATCGAGCGCCCAGGCCCACTTGAACAACGACGCCAGCTACACGGTGAAACACAAAGGGCAAAGCGCCACGATTCGGATTTATCTGGACCGTTGGCGCAAAGAATTCGAGATCCCCGCCACCGGACCCAGCCAGTGGGCCGCCTGGCTACTTAAGCGTGGGCAGGCAGAGTTCGCGAAGTCCGTTGCCCTGATGATCGGCAAGCCGCCGCGCAAACCGACGGCTCTGCCATTTGCGCTGCCAGCGAAGCCTACAGCCGCAGCCGTGTCACCGTGATCGCCCCGCCAAAACAGGCTTCGACATCGGCGCCGACCAATCGTGGGCGCCCCTGATAGCTGCCGGAGTACACATAGCCGTCGCCTTCGCGCCGGTAGCCGACGTGCATAGGCGAAGGATCGAGCGGGCACTCCTGCCAAGCGACCTCGCCGGGGACATGCGGCAGATTCACGTTCCAATACTCGCCCGCGGCGGGGTTTTGAGCGAGCAAGCGCGCCAGCACGGTTTCGGTGCGCGACTCGGCCAGGGACCAGTCGAGCGGCGAGGTCCGCTTGACGTAGTGGGACAAGGCCACGGCGCCCGCACCCAGCAAGGCCGCCTCACGGGCCGCCGCGACGGTGCCGGACATGTAGACGTCGGCGCCCAGATTGCCGCCTTCGTTGATGCCGGCCAGCAGCCATTGGGCGTCGGGGACGAGTTCGGTGAGGGCGAGCCGGGCACAATCGGCAGGAGTTCCGTGGACGCGGAAGCGGGTGCGGCTGAGCTGATCCACGCGAATGGCGCCCTTCACCGTAACGCGATGTCCGCCTGCGGAATGCTCCTCGGCCGGGGCCACCACGTATACTTCGGCGAAGCGTTCCGCCACCTCGAGCAGGGAGGCGAGGCCCGGCGCGTCAATTCCGTCGTCATTAGTTACTACCAGCTTCATCTCCTTAGAGGATGCCAGAATGGGAGGATGAGAGGCCGAATTCTTCAGCTCAACATCTCGCCGGGCGGCATGCCCAAGCACGCCATCGCCGAGGGTGAGATCACCGCGCAGGGTCTATTAGGTGACGTGCAGCGTAACCGCAAGTACCACGGCGGGCCGGACCAGGCCTTATTGCTGATCACGCAGGAGTCGCTCGACGAGATCAACGCGCTGGGCTTCGCGGTCTACCCTGGCGCGCTGGGCGAGAACCTGACGGTGACGGGATTGCCTCGCCGCGAACTACGTGCCGGTCAGCGGCTCCGTGCCGGGCAGGCGCTCATTGAAATCACCAAGCTGCGACAGCCATGCCGCCATTTGGACGTCTACGGCCCCGGCATCCAGGCCAAGGTTTATTCGAAGCGCGGCGCGCCGGGGGAGGGGCCTTGGGGGCTCGCCGGTTTCTATTGCCGCGTGCTCCAGCCGGGGCCCGTGTTTCCGGGCGATATAATCGAAGTCATTGACCACGCCGTCTAATCCTGCCGGAACGCTGACTCTCGGCACTACCACCAGCGGAAGCTCGCCCACACTTCGTCTCCGCGAGGCGCTTCCGGCCAGCATCTCGGCGCGGCTGGAAATGTTCCTGCAATCGTCCCCGGACCCGGCCGTCGCGCTCCACAAACTCGACCGCTTGCTGGTGGAGGAGGAGGAGGTCTTCCATCGCCTCGCTCACATGCCCTTCGCACTCCAGACACTGGTGACCTTGTTCAGCCAGAGCAATTTTCTGGGCGAGGAAGTGCTGCGGGAGCCCGCCATCCTGGAGCGAATGCTGGCCGACGGCGACCTTGCCCGCGGACGCACGACCGAGGACTTTGCCGATCGGCTCGAGATCCTGCTCGCCTCTACCACCGGCGTGCCCATCAGCCATCATTTGGCTTTGTTTCGCCGCCGCGAGTTGCTGCGGATTGTGCTGCGCGACGTGCAAGGCGTGGCGACTTTGGGCGAAACGACGGCCGAAATCTCTTCGCTCGCCGACGCCATTCTCGACGTCTCGTATCGCCAGGTGAAGGCCAGCCTCTTCGCCCGCCATGGCATTCCGCGCCGGGACAGTGGCGCGGTGGCCGGCCTGTCGGTGATCGCGCTGGGCAAGTTGGGGGGGCGCGAATTGAACTACTCCTCCGACATCGACCTCAGTTTCATCCACTCCGGGGCCGGCGAAACCGATGGGCCGGAGCCGATCAGCAATCAGGAGTTCTTTGCCAAACTTGCGAGGGATTTGACGGAGATGCTCTCCGCCTACACGCCCGCCGGTATCTGCTACCGGGTTGACCTGCGGCTGCGTCCGGAAGGCAGGCACGGCGAAGTGGTGATCTCGCTTGAGGGCGCGCAGGCTTACTACAGCCGGCGCGCGCGCGACTGGGAGTTGCAGATGTTGATCAAGGGGCGCGTCGCCGCCGGTGAACTGGACCCTGGCCGCGCGCTGCTCGATTTTGTCGAGCCGATGATCTATCGGACCACGCTCGACTTTGCCAGTGTCGAGGCCGTCGCGGAATCGCGCGCGCGGATCGCCGAGCGACATTTGGCGAAGCAGAAGGCAAAGCAAAAGGCCGGGCTCGACATCAAGCTGGCCCGCGGCGGTATTCGCGATATCGAATTTCTGGTGCAGTGCCTACAGCGCCTGCACGGCGGTCGCGAATTGTGGGTGCGGCATGGAGGCACGCTGCTGGCCCTGGCCCGGTTGCGCGATAAAGAATTGCTCTCGGTGCCCGAATACTCGGTGCTCTCTGGCGCCTATCAGTTTTTTCGGGCCATTGAGCACCGTTTGCAGTTTGCCGACGATGCCCAAACCCATGTGCTGCCTTTGGGCGAGCGCGAACTCGAGTTGCTCGCCCGTCGCCTGCCGCCGCCCCTGCCGGGCACCGTACTCACCGGCGCCCGGTTGCTCGAATTGGTGGATCAGCACCTGGGCGAAGTGCAAGCGCTCTACGACCGGATTATTCACGCGCAACGTCCGCGGGCGTGTATTGAAACGGCCCCGGCGATTGCCGCGGCGCGGGCTTCGTATGCGGCGGTGCCGCCGCCCGGCGAAGCGCCGCCGGTTTCGCCCAATCTGCTGCACCTGATCGATGGCCTAGCGCCGGATTTTGCCCGCACCTTGCGTCAAGGCCGCCCGCGGCGCAATCTGCAAAGCTTTGAGAATTTCCTCGAAGCTGCGGCGGCAAACCCGGATTGGCTCGGCTGGCTGAACCAGAGCCCGGTGCTCGCGAGCCACTTGCTCGATATCTTTGAGAACTCGCCCTTTTTGGGCGAACACCTGACGCGGATGCCGGCTTGGCTGGCTGACCTGCGCGACCTGCAATTTCTGGCGAACCGCAAGCTGGCCGAAGACTATCGCGAAACCACCGCCGACCTCGCCACACCCAGCGACCTGAGGCTCTTCTTCCGTCGCGAAATGTTCCGCCTGCAAGCGGCCAGCTTGGCGCTCGCGGTGCCGGTCTTCAAGACTCTGGAGCAGACGTCGCTGTTGGCCGACGCCGTCATCCGTGCCGCCTACCAGATGGCGATTTGGCAAGTGTCCGGCTTGCATCCGCCGCTGGAACCCGGCTACACGCCCGTCGACCAGTTGCTGGTGATCGCGCTCGGACGGCTGGGCGTGAAAGAGTTCGACCTCGGCTCCGACGCCGACCTGGTCTTCGTCCTGCCCGATTCGGACTCTGGCGAACGCATCTTCTGGACCCGGGTGGCCGAGCGGCTGATTGAATTGCTCGCGTCCTACACCGGCGGCGGCAAAGTGCTCTCGGTCGATACACGGTTGCGGCCCAATGGCGAAGGGGGGCCGCTGGTGCAAACGGCTTCGGCGATCAAGGAGTATTTCGAATACCGGTCAGAGGCGTGGGAAGGCATCGCGTATATG
>JBBQQS010000244.1:0-7876 GCA_038215525.1 Bryobacterales bacterium | reverse complement strand
GTTGAATTGCGGGAAGGGCCGGTTCAACTGATAGCGGGAGAGCGTATTGGCGGTAAAGAACGGCGTGCCGGTGAAGGCACCGTTGCCGCGGAAGGGGTTGTTTAACTGCTCGTTGCAGAAGTTAGGAACGCCGCCCTGCAGGGCATCGCACTGGCGCATGAAGGTGGCGCTGGGGATATTGCGCTCGATTTGGGTTTCGTGATTCCGCGTCCGGCTGCCGATGTAGGAGACATCGAGCACGGAGCGCGAGTTTACCTGGTATTGGAAGCCAAGCGAGAACTGATCGATGGCGGGCAGCTTGAAGTCGGTGGACCAATGTTGGAAGTCACGGCCTACAAAGGTGTTGGCGCCCAGTCCGGCGCCGGCGGGCCGGGAAAAGCCATTCGGAAACGGATTGCTCAACACGCCGGTGATGGGCGTGCGGCCATCGTCGAGGCTGGCGACGATGGGCGTGTTCGTTTCAAAGCCCAGGCTGCGCAGATTGTTGTTGCTGGGGTTCATGTAGTAGCGTCCGAAGCCGCCGCGCACCACCACCCGGTCATTGAGCGAATAGGCGAAGCCGATCCGCGGCTGCCACGTGTTCTGGTAGAGATTGCCGGAATTGGCGGGGTTGCCACCCACGCCGGCAAACTGTAAGCCGCCACGGAGGGGCAAGCCCGGGACCTGCAAGGGCGAAGCCCCTGCGGTGTCGAAGCCGCGGTTGATGCGATTGTACTTCTCACTGGCTGGGGCGTTAATGTCGTAGCGCAAGCCGAGGTTCAACGTGAGGCGGCGGCTCACCTTCCAGTCGTCCTGGAAGTAGAGGGCCGTGTACCAATTCTGATAGAAGGGATAGAGCGGGAAGAACTGCTGTCCGCCCAGGGTACGGTCCCCACCGAAGTTGCTGGGCATGCCGAGGAGGAAGCTGGCGTAGGAGTCCCCCGCGTCAGCTTCGGCTTGGTTCCAGTTGCGGCGGGTCCATTGGTCGTTGAATTGGAACTCCAGGATATTGCCGCTGTTCTGCTGGATGAAGTGGATGCGGCGCAAGTCAACGCCGGCTTTGATGGTATGGCTGCCCAAGTTCTTCGTGACGCTGCCCATGATGCCGTAGTTGTTGGTGATGTTGATCCCTTGTCCACGGCCTAAGGGGCTATAGCCGGCAAAGTTCCAGCGGCCGAAGTAGGCGGGCGAAGGCAACTGGCTCACCAGCGACGCGGGCAGGCCAAGGGTCGTGAGATCGAACTTGTCGTTGTCCCGTCCGAAGCCCTTCTCGATGAACCGGTTGTAGGAGGCCCGCACGTTGAAGACGGTGGTGGGGTTGAGGGTGGTAACCCAGTCGATGACGTAGGCATCGTTGATGCGTTGGAAGGGCTGTTGGCCGTCCATGCCGGGGCCGGCGCAGACGCCGTTCGCGCAGCGCTCCTCGGTACGGTCATTGGAGGCGTGGCGGATGAAAGCGCGGTGCTTGTTGCCAAAGCTCCAGTCGAACTTCAAGCCCAGGTTGTAGAAGTCATCCTGATTCACGTAAGTGGGCAGAATGAAGTTGGTCGTCGAATAGCGTTGGCCGGGCTCAATGTTGTTGGGCGTGGGCATGAACGCGGTGACGCGACGGGCCACGGGGTCAATGCGGCTAGCGGGAATCTGGTTATTGGGGAACTGGAGGCGGACGGGGTTGCCAGTGGCATCGAGCGAGGCATTGAGCGGATCGAAGATGCGGATCGCCTGGCCGTTGGGCTGGGTAAGCCGGCTGAAGTCACCGGTGCGCATTTCGGGTTGGGCGAAGCTATTGCGCAGCGGGTTGGGCGTGCCTTCGCGATAGCCTTCGTAGGTGCCCATGTAGAAGAGCTTCACGGGGCCGTCCTTCTTCAAGAGCTTGGGGATGTAGATGGGTCCGTCCACCTCGAAGCCGTACTGGTCCATATTGCCGTTGGGGCGCGGCGCGTTCGGAATGCCATTCGTACGGCCGCGGGCGTTGTTCTGGAAAGAATTCGCATTCAGCGGCGCGCGGCGCAGGAACTCCCAAGCCGCGCCATGGTGCTTCGCACCACCGGACTTGAGCACTACGTTGATGACGCCACCACCGGTGCGGCCATAGGCGGCATCGTACGAATTGGTTTGAATGGTGAATTCGGCCACTGAGTCAACGACCGGGACGAGGGCGATGTTGTTGCCGCCGAGTTGGGCATTGTTGGGCGCGCCGTCCAAGAGGAATTCGTTGCGCGATTGCTGGCCGCCGTTGATGGACCATTCGGCGATGGCGCCGTTATCGAAGGGCCGCTGCCAGATAGCGGCTCCACGGAACGTGACGCCGGATTGGGTGGCGCCGAGCATGAAGGGGTTGCGGGCGTTCAGCGGCAGGTCGGCGATGGTCTTGTTGTCGATGACGCCGGAACGCGAGGCGGTCTGCGTTTCGAGCATGGCCGCGTTCGACTCCACCGTGACCGAGTCGGTGAGTTGGCCGACTTCGAGCACGATGTCGACGCCGGCCACTTGGCTGACGTTGAGGGTGATGTTGCTGCGGACGGCGGTTTTGAAGCCGGCCTGGGTAACCGTCACGTTGTACTGCCCGGGACGGAGGAAAGGAATGGAATAGATCCCACTCGCGTCAGCGGTGGTGTTGTTCGCCTCTTGGCTGTTGAGGTTCACGGCTTTCACCGTGGCGCCGGCAATAGTGGCGCCGCTACCGTCGAGCACGCGCCCGGTGATGGTGCCACGAAACTCTTGCGCCCACGCTGCGGTGGACAGCAGCGCGAGAATTGGAATGATCAGCATAGATCGCTTCGTCATAGAAGCCCCCTTTTTCGTTGCAAAATGCAACATTCTGACTCTACGGAATAGAGTTACCCGGAAGCTTATCACAAATCAGTACGAAGCTTAACAATAAGGTACGATAATTTGTCACCTGCCATCAAAGATCAGATTTCGAGAGCGCACTTCGTCGAACGGAAACAGACGGGACCGCCGAACTATCCGCTCTGATCAAAGTGGCCAAAGGAAACGAAGTCATACTGGCCAAAGCGGGGGAAACCCGTGGCCGGATCGTGCCCTATTCCGACGCCGCCTCGCCGCGCCGTCCCGGAGCAGTTTGAATCGCTGCCGTTGGCTCCAAAGCTTTGCCCTCGCTGCCCCGGATTCGTCGGGATCCGTTCGACCGCAGGTTAGAGGCCCAGGCCCTGACGGCCAACCTGAAGCTGCTGACGTTGCCGACACCCTTGCCTCTACGGAAGCATGACGCTGTTCGTGCATTTACCCACCAGCAACGGACAACGGACCACGGGCCGAATCCCGCACCCCTGAAGAGGATCGAAATCACCCGGTCAGAACACTAGCTATTCTTTCGGTTCTGTCACCCGCATTGCCTGGTCGGCTTTCAAGCCGGTCAGGCGTTGTTCATTTCCGTTAGGCCAGCGAATCACCAAGTCGGCAGTTTCGGCCGCGCCCAGCCCGAAGTGCAAACGTAAGTCCGATTGCGATAAGTAGCTGCCGCCGGAGCGTACTTCGTTCATCTGCTGTTTTCCGCCCGCAATGCAAGTTACTCGGGCCCCAATGGCCGATCGATTCGACACGGTGCCGATCAGTTTCACTTGCAACCAATGCCGTCCCGTGCGGTTGTCGCAGCGGAGTAACTGCGGCACATCGTTCATACAATTGACGACGACATCCAGATCGCCGTCATTGTCGAAATCGCCTACGGCCAATCCCCGTGCGGATACCTGCTCCAGAATGCCAGGGCCCGTACTGGTGGAAACATCGCCAAAGCGTGATGCGCCTAAGTTCCGATAGAGCACCTTCCGCTGCCGGTAACCCGCTTCGGTATCCGTATTGCCTACCTCCGGGTAGACATGGCCGTTGGCGAGCAGGATATCCGGCAGACCGTCGTTATCGAAATCGAGGAACGCCGCGCCCCAGCCCAGGAATCGCGTATTGCGGCCCAGGCCGGCCTGAAAAGTAAGGTCCTCGAACAGGTTGTCGCCCAGATTCCGATAAAGACTCGAAGTATCTCCGGCAAAATTGGTTTTGACTATATCTAGCCAGCCATCGCCATCGAAGTCCGCGGTAGAAACTCCCATCCCCGCCTGGGACTTGCCGTCGGCCGAGTAAGCCACGCCGGCCTGGATACCTAACTCAGTGAAGGTGCCGTCGTGGTTATTGCGATAAAGCGCGGAGGAGGTTGAGTCGTTGGCGACGTAAATATCGGGCCAGCCATCGTTGTCAAAGTCCGCCACCAGCACTCCGAGGCCGTAAGTTCCCGCCGTCTTCAGGATGCCCGCTTCTTTCGACACGTCGGTAAAGGTGCCGTCGCCATTGTTGCGGAAGAGAATGTTCTTCGCGCCCGGCAATCCGGGCGGGCCACACGCTACGGGCAGGCCCTTGTACTTACACGTGCCACCCTCCGGCACAGGGACCGTCTTTACGTCGAAGTCAATGTAATTGGCAACAAAGAGATCGAGCAGGCCGTCGCGGTTATAGTCGAGGAACGCGCAGCCCGTGTTCCAGCGGGGAATCTTGCCGCCGGCTGTGGTGATTCCGGCTTTGCGCGACACGTCCTCGAACGTCCCTTCGCCACGGTTGCGATAAAGCTTATTCTCACCCCAGTAACTGACGAATAAGTCATCATGGCCATCGTTATCATAGTCGCCAACACAAACGCCCTGGCCCCAACCCGAGTGGACCAAGCCCGCCTTCTGCGTCACGTCAGTAAAGGTGCCGTCCCGGTTGTTCTTATAGAGACGATTGGTGGGCGGGCCGCCCGGAAACGTCGACTGAAAGCGTGAACCGTTCACGAAGAATAAGTCAAGCCAACCGTCATGATCGTAATCGAAGAAGGCGACGCCGCAGCCGGTGGTTTCGACTAAGTACCGGTTCTTCCGCTCGTCGCCGAAGGTCGTCTTCTCGCGCAAACCAGCTTCACGCGCTATATTGACGAAACTGACAGGCAGAGATTGCGCACCGAGTAACTGATCCAGCGAGTAAACGCCCGCCGTGCGGCATAGCGACTGCAAGAATCCCCGGCGCTTCATCGCACCACCTTCGGCTGCGGCGCGCTCGACCGGTCGAACATCTCTTTCTGCATCGCCTCTTTAGCCGCCTTCCGCACCGCCGCTTCGGACGAATACTTCCGGGCACCCGCGGCATCGCCTCTCGCACGGAGTAACTGCGCTATTTGGGAATACGGCCCTGGATCCTCGGGCTTCAACCGGACCGCCCGCTCCAGCGCCATCTTCGCCTCGTCGCGCCGGCCTTTTTGCCGCAGCACGGTACCGTACATGGCCCAGGCCTCGGCATAGTCCGGCGACAATCGGACGGCCTCGGCAAAGCGCAGGTCCGCCGCGTCGAAGTCGCCGTTCTGCCAATAGACAATTCCCAAGGTATAGTGCCCTTCGATCAATTGCGGGTCGATTTCGATTGCTTTCGCCAAATGCGTGCGCGCTAATTCTAAGTCGTCCTTTTGTTTATAAGCCAAACCCAGGTTATAGTGCATCACCGCATTAGCGGGGTCGATCGTCAAAGCTCTTTGATACACCTCCATCGCCCGCGCTAACTCGTTCTGCTGCATGTAAGCAAAACCCAAGTTACTCAGCGCAGCCAGATTCTTCGGTTCTTTCGCCAACACCCACACCGCCTCAGCGCGACCCCTGGCCGCCTGACCTTGATCGGTAAGTAAGAAACTCAACGAATTGCGGCAATCCAAGCAAGCCGGCTTCAAGGCCACGACGCGTCGATAGGCTTTCAGCGCCTGCGCCCGGTCGCCGATTTCCCGAGCCGCGACAGCGTAGCGCTCTAAGTACTCGAGATTCGCAGGCGCCCGCGACACGGCCTCCGCCAAGGACTTCGCCGCCAACTCCCGCTGGCCCTCAAGCCATAATGCGACGCCCAGATGATAGTGCGCCGCGGCGTTCGCGGGCAGTAAGTGGATCGCTTGCCGAAAACGCAGGACAGCCTCCGCCCTTCGTCCCAGGGCCGCTAACAGAAAGCCCGCCTCATCCTCCAAGGTCGATGTGCGTGGGGCCTGTTGCTCCACCATCGCCAGCGCTCCCGTCGCGTCGCCGCGGGCCTTCAAACGCTCCACTTCGACGCGCCAATCACTTAAAAGCAAAAGACACAAAAGAATCACTTGGCGAGTAACTCCGCCGCCAGAAACATCGCCATCGCCCCACCGCGTGGGTCACGATCCCAAATCGCCGTGCGGCGCAGATAGTCGTCGAGCTTCGGCTGCTTACCCGTCGACTCGCAAACATCCATCAGCTTGCCGTCGCTACCCGTGCGGGCTTTGATCGCTACCCAGGCCCGGTCGACGGCCTTGCGATAACGAGCGCCTTTCAGCCAACCTTCGCGCAAGCCGATGTGCAAAGCCGAAGCAATCATGGCCGTGGCGGAGAACTCTTCGTAGGCCGTAGGATGGTCGATCACTTGACGCCACAGGCCGTTCTTCGTTTGATAGGGCAACAGGGCATCGGCGAGTTTTCCAAAGTCCGAAATGGGCTTCGCCCGATCAGCCACCGGCAAAGCGGAAATCATCAGCGCCATCCCGAAGGCCGGAAAGGCATTGCCCCGGCCCCAGGCCGCTTCGTCGAGCGGCGAGTGGCGATAGAGTCCATCGGGCCGCAGGCAGAGCTTTTGCATGAAGGCCAAGTGCGCCAAAGCGGCCTCCGCGCGGCCAGCGCGCGCGAGCAGCGGGCAACCCATAAAGACCGAGTCGCTCATCTCGTTGTTCATCGACCGTTGCGCCATGGCGAGGTCAGCCGCGGCGCTCACGCGCGCCTTCGCCTCGGGCGTATCGAATTCGGCGAACACCAAGTGGCCGGAGAAGTGGCTAGCCGTCGCTTTGGCCAGCGAGTCCTTCTGCCCACTCAGATAAGGCGCTACCAGGGCCGACACGTCGGCGCCCAGCCGCTTGCGCGCGATCACCGCGAAGGCGGGAATATAGGCCACTTCGTTCAGTTCACGGCCATAGATCTGCGACAGTTCCTCCGCCACTTGGCGCGGAGTCCGCCGTAAACGGCGCGCCCGTTCGAGCGCTAGCGGCGAAGGCACAATCTTACGCGGCAATTCGGTCACCACTGGCACCTGCCCCGCCAGCGCTGCCGCCAGCGACGGCATCGGCGTCGCGGTCAAAACGATATCGGGCGCGGCGCTATGGATCGTCCGCCAGATCCGGTGCGCCAGGGCGTTGTCGCGGTAAGCAACGCCGGCTGGCGGAAACTGGGCGTCGCTGGCGGGCAGGGCAATCACCTCGTAACGCGTCGCCGCCTTGGTCTCGCCAACCACCACGATGCGCGGTGCGGCGCTCAGCGTCAGGGCGAATAGGAAAATCAAGTGTCGCAGCATGGCAGCTCCCATAGTAGTAAATTAGCAATGTGGTAATTTTCACAATTGGCTTGTGGCTGGCCGCCACCCCGGAAGCTTTCACGCAAACGGTGCGGCCGGTGCTTGAGCAGAATTGCGGCGCCTGCCACAGCGCCAAAAGCCGGGTGAATTTCCTGAAGGCCGCTACCGCCGCCGACATCCAGGCCCAACGCGGACTCTGGCGCAATGTCAGCACCCAAATTCGCAATCGCACCATGCCTCCGGCGCCGGCGAAGATCACCGAAGCCGAGCGGCTCGACGTCGCGCACTGGATCGATGACCGGCTCCGCGAAACCGCCTGCGACGCCGGCAGTTTCGCCGGGCCCGCGCTGGTGAAGCGCCTCAATCGACGCGAGTATCGCAACACCATCCGCGACCTGCTGGGGCTCGACCTCGCCGTGAACGAAGTCTTCCCGGCCGACGGCACCGGCGGCGAGGGCTTCGACACCAATGGCGAAACGCTCTACGTGCCGCCGCTGCTGATGGAGCGCTACCTCGAAGCCGCGCAGCAAATCCTCGATCGCGTCATCATCACGCCGCCGCTCAACCG
>JBBQQS010000243.1:0-7879 GCA_038215525.1 Bryobacterales bacterium | reverse complement strand
GATCCGGGCTTCGGTGGCCCGGGCGGCCCCCGATTCGGCGGGTCGGAGGGTACGCAAGAGCGTACGGGTGGGATGATGGCCGGTGGTTTTGGAGGCGGGTTTGGTGGCCCTGGCGGTGGCGGCGGTCCGAGGGGTGGCTATGGGCGCGGCCCTGGCGGCGGTGGTCCCGGTGGACCAAGCGGTGGAAGAGGAAGCCCCGACGGTGGACGCCGCGGTGGCTTTGGCGGGCCCGGCGGCCCCGGGCCGAGCTTTGGCAACCGGCAACGTCAAGGACAACCGGCCATCCGCGGCATGCTTACCTTCCAAGCGCGCGATTCGGCCTGGAACGCGCGGCCGTATTCCCTCACCGGTTTGCTGTACCCCAAACCGGACCAATCGCAAATTCGCTTTAGCGCGATGATGGGCGGTGCCATCCCGAAAGCCAAACGAAGCCAATTCGTCTTTCAATACTCACTGGGCCGTGGCCAGTCGCCCTTCAGCGGCGTGGCTACCGTGCCCACGGCGCTCGAACGCGCGGGTAACTTTTCCCAGTCGCAAATTCGCGGTCCAGTTACGATTTACGATCCGCAAACCGGCCTCCCCTTTCCCGGCAATCTGATTCCCTCCTCCCGGATCGCTTCCGCGGCGCGCGGTTTACTCAGTTTCATTCCCAATTCGAACGTGGCGTTGCCCATTCAGAATTATCAGTTCGTTACTGGCGTGCCACAGAATTCGCAGTCTATCAGCCTGCGGGTGAATCATCCGCTTACCGCGAAGGATCGTATCTCGGTTAACGTGGGCGGACAAACGCGGAGTGGCCAGTCCGCCCAGCTCTTCGGTTTTGTCGACGAGTCCTCCGGCCATTCCTATAATGCGGACCTTAGCTGGACCCGCAATCACTCGGCGCGCCTGATTCAAACGCTGCGGGCTCGAGTAAGTCGTAATGTTTCCGACTTAGTGCCCTTCTTCGCCAATAAGCAGAACGTCGCGGCGGACCTGGGCATTCAGGGTGCCGCGCAAGATTCGATCAACTACGGTCCGCCAAACTTGAACTTTACGAACTTCGGACGCCTGGCCGATGGTAGCCCTCTCCAACGGCATGACCTGAACGCGAGTGTGGCGGCCAGTTTTGTCTATGTGCGGGGCAAGCATAATGTCTCGGCTGGCGGAGACATAGCGCGTGTATTTTTCAATAACCGCACTGACTCAAACGCTCGCGGCACCTTCACCTTTTCGGGCCTCGCCACTAGCCGCCTGGATGCGAATGGCGTTCCTCTGCCCGCCTCTGGCTTCGACTTTGCGGATTTTCTGCTCGGCTTACCGCAATCAAGCTCCATTCGCTTTGGATCTCCGAGTAACTACTATCGGGCCCAAAACTACTCACTTTTTCTGCAGGACGAATGGAAGGCGACGCCGAACCTTACCTTGAATCTGGGGATGAGATATGAGTATTTCGCCCCCTGGACCGAAAAGTACAATCGGCTCGCGAATCTGGATATCGCGCCGGGCGTGACGGGTGTGGCCGCGGTGACTCCGGGTCAGGCCGGCCCCTACAGCGGAGCTTTTCCGAATGCGCTGATTGACGGCGACCGCAACAATGTTTCGCCCCGTTTCGGTTTTGCCTGGAAGCCGAACCGGAAGTTGCGGTCCACGGTACGCGGATCCTATGGATGGTACTACAACGGAAACGTTTACCAGAACTTTGCCACCCGGCTCGCTTCCCAACCGCCGTTTGCCAGCACCGGCACCTTGAATACTTCGCCCATCCGCCGGCTGACGCTGGAAAACGGCTTTGCTGGTGTAGCGTCGCAAAGTATTACCAACACCTTCGCCGTCGATCGCAATTACCGCATCGGCTATGCCCAAACCTGGAGCCTCTCAATCTCGCGTGAGGTGAAAAAGAACTACGCGTTGGAGTTAGGTTATTTGGGCACTAAAGGCACGCGGCTCGACCTGCAGCGGCTACCGAATCGCGCTGCGACGGGGTCGCCGGCCGACTCGGAAGCGCGCCGTCTGCTCGGTAATGCCGTCGGCTTCACTTACGATACGTCGCAAGCCAATTCCATCTTTCACGCGGCTCAAGCCCGACTTACACGCCGCTTCGCGAAAGGCTTATCGGTCAACGCGCTGTATACCTACGGGCGGTCGATCGACAATGCCAGTTCCATCGGCGGCGGCGGTGGCGGCACGGTTGCACAGGACGATAGGAATCTGGCGGCAGAGCGCGGCTTATCCAGCTTCGATGTTCGCCATTCCTTGACGACTAACTTCGTGCTCTCCTCGCCGGTTAGTTCTCGCGGCCCTGGGCTAAAGATAGCCGGGCCGATGGGCGCCGTGTTACGTAACTGGACCATCACTGGGGCGATTACCCTGACGAGCGGAAATCCCCTGACGGCGCGCGTGTTGGGCAACCAGTCCGATACAGCGGGCACCGGCGTAATCGGCAGCGGCCGCGCCGATGCCACGGGCCAGGACATCCATGCCGGCCCCGGTTTTTTCAATTTACTGGCTTTCACACTGCCGCCCTCCGGCCGGTTCGGAAATGCAGCTCGAAATACCGTGCCGACGCCGACCCTATTTACGCTGAATTCTTCTTTTGGCCGTTCGTTCCGTTTGAAGGAGCGCCGGCAGCTGGAGTTACGATTGGAATCGAATAATTTGACGAATCGTCCCACTTTCACGAACCTGGGCACCGTGGTGAATGCCTCGAACTACGGTCTGCCCCTCAATACCGCTCCTATGCGCTCAGTACAAGCGCAAGTGCGGTTCCGGTTCTAACTCTCATGCGTAGTTACTTTGCCTTTTCCTTTACGCTCTGTCTGGCGGCGCAACAGCCCGACATAATCCGCTTTGAGACCTCGGCGAGCCTGGTGGTGATTAATGTGACCGTGCGGGATAAGTCTGGCAAGCCAGTAACGGCGCTCAAGAAAGAGGACTTCCGGGTGCTTGAAGACGGTAAGCCCCAGACGCTGACGGTCTTTGAGTTTCAGAGCCTCGCGATGGAAAAGCTCCCGACCGTGGAAGTGCCAAACTTCGATCCGAAGGCGCCGAAAGAGGACGTGCCTGAACCGGCGAAGCCGAATTTCAGCGACCGCCGTGCGCTAGCTTTGTTTTTCGACTTTGCCGGCATGCCACCGGTCGACCAGATCCGTGCTCGCGAAGCAGCGATCAAGTTTCTCTCCACCCAATTGACTGCGGCCGATTTGGTAGGTATCTATACTTTTTCGAGCGCGTTGAAAACTGTAGTCGACTTCACCGATGACCGCCAGCGATTGATCCGCGCCGTCCAGTCGTTCCGCTCCACCGACTTAGCCGACGAACCGGCATCCAACGCGAACAGTGACGATCCTGAGAGTGCCAACGCGGAGCTTGCGGCCGACGAAGCGGAATTCAATGTCTTTAACACCGATCGCCGCCTCGGCGCGCTTGAGGACTTAGTAAATCAGCTCGCCAAGATCCCGGAGAAGAAGGCGGTGATCTACTTTGCCAGTGGTGTGAGTAAGACGGGCGTCGAGAATCAATCGCAGTTGCAGGCTACCGTTAACGCTGCGGTGAAGGGGAATGTCTCTTTCTATCCCATTGACACACGCGGGCTGCAAGTCGCCACCGGCCTCGATGCCAGCGCCACCGCTCCGCGGGGCAGCGGTATCTTCTCGGGTAAGTTCCAAAGCCAAGCAAAAGACAAATTCAACGACCAACAGGAGACTTTGCATACGCTCGCGGCCGACACGGGCGGGAAAGCCCTGCTTGACTCGAACGACCTGACCGTCGGCATGGTAGACGCGCAGCGGTCGGTGGAGAGCTACTACACGCTGGCTTATTACAGCGCGAATACCGCGAAGGATGGCCGCTATCGGAAGATCAAAGTAGAATTGCCGTTGACGATGAAATACGTGCTCGATTATCGCGGTGGCTACTATGCCGATAAGGTGTGGAGTAAGCTGGACGACAGTGAGCGCGAAAAGCAACTGGCTGACGCGATCGCGTTGGGTAATCCCGCGACCGATCTGCCGTTGGCCGTGGAGTTACTCTATTTCCGTCAAGGCCGCGGCCGCCAGATGGTGCCGCTGGCGATTAAGATTCCTGGCTCCAAGATACCCTTGGCAAAGAAAGGGTCTACGCAACTCGACTTTATCGCCCAGGTGAAAGACTCTCGCGGGCGTATCGTGCAAAGCCTGCGCGACGCCATCAAGTTGAGGCTGGGCGACAATGCGGGGCAATTGGCCAGTAAGAGCCTTCTGTACGATGCCGTGCTCGCCTTGGCGCCTGGCGATTATTCTCTGAAGGCGCTGGTGCGCGAGAATCAATCGGGAGCCATGGGTACCTTCGAGGCCCGCTTTCGTGTGCCAGGTGACCCGCCGGCGCCCGAGTCGGCCGTGAGCAGCTTGGTGTTGGGCTCCCAACGCGAAGCTCTCAGCGCTGCGGTGGGCGATGCCGGGCAGAAGAAGAAATTGGCTGCCATGAACCCACTGGTCTCCAACGGCAGTAAGTTAGTGCCCAGCGTCACGCATGTGTTCAAACGTTCGCAGACGCTCCATGCTTTTGCCGAGGTCTATCAAGCGGGCAGCGCGGCGGCGACCTTGGCCGTGTATCAAGGCCGGAAGAAGATTTATGAGTCGGGCCCGCTGCGGGGCGTTGCGGTTCCTAACCGTGAGGGGGTGATGGCCATTAACGGCGATTTACCCTTGCGTGGGGTGCCGCCCGGCGAATACACGTGCCAACTAAACGTAGTGGACGCGGTCGGCGGTCGCTTTGCCTTCCGCCGCACCGCGTTAGTGGTTACGCAATAGCTTTTTGCCGGTCAGATACTCGCAAATAGACAATAAGCGCAAAGGCCAGCGCCGCTACCGCGCCGAATAAATAGTATTTGTACGAGAAAATCCGCGTCAGCGAGTTCGCCCCTAACTCCGCGCCCAGCCAAGCCAAAGCCGAGTAACGAATCAAGCGAGCGACAAAGACGATGCCGGCGATGGTGATCGGCCGCACGCCCAATGCACCGGCACAGAATACCGGCACTTTCATGGGCAACGGAATTACGGAGACGGCCGGCACAAACACCGTCACTAAGCCATAGCGAAGGTACCACTGGCGGAACCTTGCGCCGCGCCCACTGGTCGTGTGCCGATCCAGCAGTGCTTCTCCGCCCGTGCGCGCCAAGCGATAGAGGATCATCGTTCCCATCACCGAGCCGACAATGGCCAATCCCGCGAACAGTGGCGCACGCGAAGGATTCGAGGCGGACAAGCCTACTAACAGCGCATCGGCCACGCCGGGTAAGGGAACCCCTGACGAATCGATGAGCGTCAAGAGAAAAATGCCCATCGGTCCAAAGGAGACCAGCGTCTGGGCCAGGTTCTGCAAAAAGGGCTTCATTCCGTTATTTGTTTCTTCACTAGCTCTTCTCCGCGAAGTAGCGCGAGTAATCCTTCCTCATCCAAAATGTCAATATTCAGCGTACGCGCTTTTTCGAGCTTGGAACCCGCGTCTTCGCCGGCGACGACATATTTCGTCTTTTTCGAGACTGACCCAGTCACCTTGCCGCCGGCCTCTTCAATTAGCTCCTTAGCCACTTCGCGCGAAAGCGTGGGCAAGGTTCCGGTAAGTACGAACGTCAAGCCTTCTAGCAGCGCACGCTCCCGGGGCCTTACGATGTGGGTAAAAGTAAGTCCGGTTTCGTGCAACCGCCGTACCAAGTCCTGATTTTGCAGAACCTCGAAAAACGTGCGGATACTTTTTGCGACCTTCGGCCCCACCTCTTCCGCCTCCTGCAATGCGACTTCTTCGGCTGAGGCCAACGCATCCATTGAGCCAAAGGTTTCGGCAAGGATCTGCGCCGTGCGTTCCCCGACGAAGGGAATACCCAGCCCATTCAACAAGCGAGGCAACGGACGTTGCTTCGAAGCCAGAATATTGTCGAGTATCTTGCGGGCGGACTTTTCTCCCATCCGCTCCAAAGTAAGTAACTGCTCCAAAGTCAGGGTATAGAAGTCCGCAATCGAGTGGACCAAGCCGCGCTCCACTAACTGGTCGACTAACGCTTCGCCCACGCCGTCCAAATCCATGACGCTGCGCCGCGCGAAGTGCAGCAAGCTTTCCTTCAGGCGCGCCGGACAGCTCGAATTCACGCAGCGCGCGGCCACTTCGCCTTCGGCGCGGACCACTGGCTCACTGCACACCGGACATTGCAAAGGCATGCGAAATGGCCGACGGTCAACGCCGGGACTTTCGACGCGCACCACCTTCGGAATCACGTCGCCGGAGCGCTCCACCACCACGGTGTCGCCAATCTCAAGGCCCAATCGCGCGATCTCATCCTCGTTGTGTAACGTAGCGCGCGACACAGTTACACCGCCTACTAACACGGGTCGCAAGTAAGCCACCGGCGTCAACGCGCCCGTGCGGCCCACTTGCACGGCGATATCCTCCACCACCGTCTCCGCCGCGCGGGCCTGATACTTCAAGGCAATGGCCCAGCGCGGCGCCTTGGCGGTCCACCCGAGCGACTGCTGCTGGGCGACGGAATCCACCTTCGCCACTACGCCGTCGATCTCATAGGGCAAATCGTCGCGGCGATTCTCCCAACTGGCGAAGAACTCCCATAGCTCGTCCACATTGGCGCACTGCTGCCGCAGGTGGTTCACCTTGAAGCCCATGGCCTTCATCGCCTCAAGCGATGCCCAATGCGACGCAAATACCGGCTGCCCCTCCACCAAAAGGAAGTAAGGCAGAAACTCAAGCCGGCGCTTGGCCGTCACCGCCGGATTGAGCAGCCGCAAGGAGCCGGCCGCCGAATTGCGCGGATTGACGTAAAGCGCCAAGCCATCGCGCTCGCGTTCCAGGTTCACTTGCTCAAAAGCGCGGCGCGTCATGATCACTTCCCCGCGCACTTCGAACGCCGGATAATCGCTCTTCACCCGCAAGGGCAGCGTGCGGATGGTGCGCGCATTTTCGGTGACATCCTCGCCCACCAAGCCATCGCCGCGCGTGATGGCGCGCACCAACTCGCCGCCCTCGTAGCGCGCCGCCATCGACAAGCCATCGAGCTTCAACTCGGCCGTGTAGCTATACTCGGCCCCCGCTAGTAACTCGCGCACCCGGCGATCGAACTCCCGCAATTCGCCTTGATTCAGCGCATTGTCGAGGCTTAACATCGGCGAACTATGGGCCGCCGTGGCTACGCCCTCGCGCGGCTTGCTCCCCACGCGCTGAGTGGGTGAGTCCGGCGTTACTAACTCGGGATGCGCGTCCTCCAGCGCTTGCAGTTGCCGAAACAAGCGATCATACTCGGCATCCGTGATTGCGGGCCGAGCTTCGACGTAGTAAAGGTGTTCGTGCCGCCGCAGCTCATCGCGAAGAACTTCGACCGGCGGAAGGGCTGATGACATTCAGGTACGATAACTATTGTATCGAGCTTCGGAATTCCCCCGCTTTGACATATCGTAACGGTGTTTTAATCTACAATCCTCAAGCTGGCACCCTGCGGCGTCATCCCCAGCGCCTGACGCGCGCCGCGGCGATTCTGCGCGGCCACGGCTGGACGATTGAGGAGCGGCCCACCACCGGCCCCGCTACCGCCGGAAGCTTGGCCGCCGCGGCGATTGCCCAAGGGGCTGACCTGATCGTGGCGGCCGGCGGCGATGGCACCATCAACGAAGTGATCAGCGGCATGGCCGGCAGCGCCGTGCCGTTGGTGGCCCTGCCCGGCGGCACGGCCAACGTCCTGTGCTGCGAACTGGGGCTGCCCGGTTCGATGGAAAAGGTCGCGCACCAGGTGCCCCAATTCGTCCCCCGGCGCATCCCGCTTGGCCTGCACACTTCGGGCAAAGGGCAGCGGCATTTCGCGCTAATGGCCGGCATCGGGCTCGACGCGCATATCGTGGAGCACATGAATGTCAGCCTG
>JBBQQS010000242.1:0-7910 GCA_038215525.1 Bryobacterales bacterium | reverse complement strand
AAGCTGTTTTTCGGCGCCAATTCGCGCGTGGTAGGGTCAATAATTTTCGCCCCCAACGGCGACTGCATCCCGCCCACCGCCCCGTTCATAAAGACAGCCACGCCACCGCGCAGCGTCTCCATCACGCGATAGTAGGCGGCCGGGTAGTCGGCCGTGATTTGCGTGTTCGCCGACCCCAAGGCCTCCGGATGATTGGCCCAATTGATCAAAGTCCCGATCGTCCGCCCACGCCGGTCTTTCACCGTCAGCGCCAGCAACTCCGGATCATTCACCACCGGCGGCCGCGTGTCGTTGATTAAGGCCTTCAAGTCCGGAAAACCAGTCCTGGCGAGATAGAGCGTCGCCCGCTTCATCCCCTTCACTGACGCCACCACGGCCTCAATGCTGCGCTGCACCACAAACTCGTTGTAGGGTTCGCTAATGCCCGTCACGCCCAGCTTCGGCCCCCACAGGCCCATGGTGTCGGGCCCTTCGTGCGCATGGGTGGCGGAGATGATGATGTCGACCTCGCGACCCAACTGCTTTCGCGCCCCGGCCCGGATCTTTTCCACGTCATCGAGAAACAGCCCGATCAGGTCGACGCCGCACAACACCACCGGCTTCTTCCCCGCCGACATCGCCAGGCAGCGGACGAATATCGGATCATGCACCGCGGTCGCCACACGGTTCTGCCCAAAGCCCGCCATGTAAATCGGCACCGCCGAAGTATTCACATCCGGCGTAATCGCGCGGTAGGCGGCGCCCGCCCGAAAGCCGGCCGAAAGCGGGGTGAGCCAAACCAGCGCGAGCCACAAATATTTACGATTCATCCATGGCCAGCATAGCAAGGGAATTGACGTACAATGAACCCACAAGCCATGGCACAAATCAAAGGACCCGCGATTTTCCTCGCACAATTCATGGGCGACGCTGCCCCGTTCAACAGCCTCTCCGCCATCACCAAGTGGGCCAAGGACCTCGGCTACCTCGCCGTCCAACTGCCCTCCTGGGACGCCCGCATCATCGACCTCAACAAGGCCGCCAGTTCCAAAAGTTATTGCGACGACCTGCGCGCCCAGATGAATGGCCTCGAAATCACCGAACTCGCCTGTCACCTGCAAGGCCAGTTGGTCGCCGTCCATCCCGCCTACGACGAAATGTTCGACGGCTTCGCCGACCCCAAAGTCCGCGGCGATTCGAAGGCCCGCACTCAATGGGCCATTGACCAGTTGAAACTCGTCTTCAAAGCTTCCAAAAACCTCGGGCTCTCGGTATGTCCCAGCTTCACCGGTGCCCTCGTCTGGCCATTCCTCTATCCCTGGCCGCAGCGTCCGGCAGGCTTGGTGGAAGAGGCCTTCAAGGAGCTCGGCAAGCGCTGGAAGCCCCTGCTCGACTATGCCGACAAGATGGGGCAGGACGTCGCCTACGAAATCCACCCTGGCGAAGATACGCACGACGGCATCACCTTCGAGATGTTCCGCGAAGCCACCGGCAACCATGCCCGCGTCGCGATTAACTACGATCCTTCGCACTTCATCCTGCAATGCCTCGACTATGTGCGCTTCATCGATACTTACGCCGAATTCATCAAAGCCTTCCACGTGAAGGACGCCGAATTCCGGCCCAACGAAAAGTCCGGTGTTTATGGCGGCTTTCAGGGCTGGGCGCAGCGCCCGGGCCGCTTCCGTTCGCTCGGCGACGGCCAAGTGGACTTCAAGCAGGTCTTCAGCCGTATGACCGCCATTGGCTACAAGAGCTGGGCCGTGCTGGAGTGGGAGTGCTGTTATAAAGACGCTTCGCAAGGCGCGGCCGAAGGCGCCCCCTTCATCGCTTCGCACCTGATTGAGCCGCCGTCGAAGGCCTTCGATGACTTCGCCGGCGTCTCTACTGACGTGAAACAGAACCGGCGCGTGCTGGGCCTCAAGTAACTCGGAACTTTCGTGCGATGGGTGGCGTCAGATGGAAACAGTGGCTCTGCGCATCGTCATTTACTTAGTTGTGATCTGGGTCGCGCTCGTTTGGGTCGGCCGCAAATACACTTACTTCCCCGATCGCTCGCCAGATACTGAGACACCCGCCGGCGCCCAGACAGTTACTATCCAGACGCCGGATGGCGAACGGCTGCGCGCTTGGTGGTTTGAAGCGCCCGGAGCGTCGCTGGCCACACTCTACTTACATGGCAACGGTGGTTATCTGTCGATTTACGTCGACCATATCGAAGCCGTGCGCCGCCTGCCGCAATCGTTCCTGATCATCGACTATCGTGGTTATGGCGATAGCACTGGCTCACCCAGCGAGACCGGCCTCTACACCGATGCCCAGGCTGCCTACCAATGGCTGCGGCAGAAGGGCTATCCGCCCCAGAAGATCATCGTGCAAGGCTGGTCGCTCGGGTCGGCCGTGGCCGTGGAACTAGCGATCAAGAACCAAATCGGCGGACTTGTACTCGAAGCGCCCCTCTCCAGTGCCCGCGCCGTCGCCGCAGGCATTCTGCCCTTCATCGGCTGGACCCTGCCGCTCGGCTTCGACTCCATCGCCAAGATTCCTTCGCTGAAAGTGCCACTGCTGGTCATCCACGGCGACCGCGACCGCGTCATCAACCACACCCTGGGCCGAGACCTCTACGACGCCGCGCCTGAGCCCAAGGAGTTCCTGCTCGTGCCCGGCGCTGGCCATGAGGACTTGCCGATGGTCGCTGGATTGCGCTATCAGGCCGCGCTGCAGCGCCTTTACCAACGCTGCTGCCGCTAGTTCCTGTTAGCATGAGCAACGTGATTCGAATTGCTCTTTTGTTGATTTCTTCCCTGGCCTGGGCCCAAAAGCCTTTGCCACCGCCCGGCATCCCTGTGCCCGCCGAGGAGCGCGCGCCGCTCGAAGCCGAATTGGCCCGGCTGCGCGAAGTGACGGCGACGCTGAAGTCGTCGCCTTACTATAACGACGTCGCCGTCATCGAACGGGCCGTCGCCTCGGCCTTGAAGTATAACGAATTCTACTTACCGGCCGAATTCAGCCGCGCCCATGACTTACTCGCCTACGCCATGGAGCGCGCCGAACGCTTGGCGACCGGCACCGCGCCCTGGACACGGGCCAAAGGTTTGGTGCCCCTCGGCTACCAGTCGAAGCTCGACGATAGCCTCCAGCCTTATGGCCTGGTGGTGCCGCCGAGTTACTCGCCCGATGTGCCGCGCAAGTGGCGCCTGGATGTCTGGTTGCACGGCCGCGGCGATACGCTCAGCGAATTGGCTTTCCTGTGGCAACGGCTCAACCAAACGGGTGAATTTACCCCGCGCGATACCATCGTCCTGCACTTATACGGCCGCTACTGCAACGCGAGTAAGTTCGCCGGCGAAGTTGACATGCTGGAGGCCCTTGCCGACGTGAAGCGACGCTACGCCATCGATGAAAACCGGATCCTAGTGCGCGGCTTCTCCATGGGCGGCGCGTCCACCTGGCACTTAGGCGCCCACTTTGCTGACCTCTTCGCCGTCGCCGCCCCCGGCGCCGGTTTCGCCGAGACGGCCCAGTATCAGAAGATGACTCCCGAAACGCTCAAGGCCATGCCCCTCTGGGAGCGGCAGTTATTCCATTGGTACGATGCCACCGACTATGCGGCCAATTTCTATCAGTTACCTTTAGTGGCTTACTCCGGCGAAAAAGACAAACAAATCCAGGCCGCGCAAATCATGGGCAAAATGCTCGAAGGAGAAGGACTTACTCTTACCCACATCATCGGGCCCAATACCGAGCATAAGTATCATCCCGAAGCCAAGATCGAAATCAGCGAACGCGTCGATGCTTTAGCCGATCGCGGCCGCCAACCCGTGCCCCGCAAGCTGCGGCTCGTCACTTACACCTTGCGCTACAACCGCATGCGCTGGCTTGAGCTAACCGGCCTCGAATCCCATTGGGATCGCGCCCGCGTGGAGGCCGAAATCCGCGACCCCGGATTCTTTACTCTACGCACCGAAAATGTAAGTTCTTTCCGGCTGAATTTCGCCCCCGGGCAATATCCTTTCGACCCCGAAGTAAAACCCACGGTCACCATCAATGGCACCCCGATCCGTATGCCGCGCGGCGCCAATACTGACTTAAGCTGGTCGGCTGACTTTCATCGCGAGGGAATCCAATGGGTCTCGGGCCTAGCAAAACCAGCGCTCGCCAAGCGCCCCGGCCTCCAAGGCCCCATTGACGATGCCTTCCTGAGCCGCTTCTTATTCGTCCGGCCCACGGGCCAAGCCAAAGATCCCCAATTAGCCGCTTGGTCCACCAGCGAAATGGACCGCGCCATCAAGCGTTGGCGCGGCATTTTCCGCGGCGAAGCCCGCATTAAGGATGACACCCAAGTTACGGAAGCCGATATCGCCGAAAGCAACTTGATCCTCTGGGGCGACGCCGGCAGTAATCAGTTGATCTCTCGCATCGCCGACAAGTTACCTCTCAAAGCCGAAGCGGGCCAAGCCCTGGTGATGGTCTACCCGAACCCCCTCGCCCCCACCCGTTACATCGTCCTCAACAGCGGCTTCACCTTCCGCGAAGACTCCGACAGCACCAACTCCCGCCAAGTGCCGATCCTCCCCGACTGGGCCCTGGTCGACCTCACCACGCCCCCTAACTCCCACTGGCCCGGCCAAGTCCTCCGCGCCGGCTTCTTTGACGAAAGCTGGAAAGTGAAACAATAGCGAAAGGAACCATGCCCAAACTCCTACCTCCCATCCATCCCGGCGAACATCTTTTCGAGGACTTCATGACGCCCCTCGGGCTTAGCCGCAACGCCATGGCTCGTGAATTGCGAGTGCCGCCACAAAGAATCTCGGAGATCGTCCAAGGCCGGCGCAGCATCTCGGCCGATACCGCCTTGCGTCTGGCCCGTTATTTCGGCACCTCGCCCCAATTCTGGCTAAATCTGCAATCGAGCTACGACCTGCAAACCGCACTCGAAGTTACTGGCCCAGAACTGCGCTTAATCCGCCAGCGCGCAGCTTAACGCGCCACAAAACCCGCCCCTTCCGCCCTCAGCCTGCCCGTCTCCGCCAAATGACACGCCCGGCACAGAGTCCGTAAGTTATCCAAATCGCCTGTACCGCCCAAAGCCACCGGCACAATATGGTCCACCTCCACCCCCGAGCGCGACTCGCAAAGCCGGCACGCCCGCCGGTCCCGCCGCAGCACCGTCGACCGCGTCGTTGACCAGTAACATGCCCGCCCCACCGCGTCCACACAAGCAAATTGCTCGCAAATCGTCCGCATCCGCTGGCCCTGGATCTCCTTCAAGCACCAAGTACAAACCCGCGCCCCATCCGCCCGCAAGGGCTCGAGCCTCGCCTTCAATTCATCCCAGCTCACTGCCCCAAACACGGGATGAGTTACCCGATGCACCCGCACGGCTAGCGCCCCCGCACCCGGTCCAAGTCCCGCCGGTCCCGCTTCGAAATCTTGCCATCTCGCTGCGGCTCCAACTGCGCCATCGCCTTGCGCGCCTCGGCCACCTTCAGCCGCAGCAACCGGCTCGCCTCGCTCTCTTCGTAGTAAGTCGCCGCCAGCGCCCCCGGGCCCCGCACTTCGCTCAGCACCAGCACCGTCACCGTGTACTGCGAGCCGTCGCTCGTCACCTGCAAGACGTCCCCCACTCGCACTTCGCGCGATGCCTTCGCCGAAGTGCCCTGGCACTCAATGCGGCCCATCTCGCAAGCCTTCACCGCCAGCGCCCGCGTCTTAAAGAAACGCGTCGCCCACAGCCACTTATCCATACGTACCCGCGACATCCCTCTAGTTTAGGGGTCTAGTGGGTCAATCGGGTCCACAAAAAGCGCATCCAAGCTGGGCACCCATTCGAGGTCAAACGGATTTAGCCGCTTCAGATTCCGGTACGGCAGATGGCCCATCTCCTTCCGGCAACGCTCAGCGAAGCCTGGCGCCTCAATATAAGCGCTCTGCGCGCCATCCGTGGTGATCAGCGCCGTCTTCTCCATCGGCATCCCGTAGCGAAACATCAGCCGCGCCGCGTTGCGCACATTGGTCGTCGTATGGCGCGCATGCGGGTCGATAATGATCGCACTCTCCGGCACGTTGAACTCCCGCACCAGTAACTTCTTCATCTCGATCGCCTCCGCATAGGGCGTCTGATTCGGATGCACATGCCCGCCCGACACGATCACATAAGGCGCCAAGTGCTGCTCATAACGCCGCGCCGCAATCTGGCACCGCAAGCGGCCATAAGGTGACAACGCAATGTTGGGCCGGTCGGACCCTGACCCCGGCACCAGGATCGCCGAATAGCGAAAGTCGCTCCAACGCACCGTCGCCATCCGCGCCACCGCGGCCGCATTCTCGCCCGCCTCCATCGGCTCATAGCGGCCCGCCTCGTCGCGATGATGCCCGTGCATCAGTTCCATCGCAAAGCGCAGGCTCAGGCTCCAAGGCAAATCAAGCGTGTCCGCTTCGGCCGCCAGCCACTCGGCCATCCGCTCCACATAGCTGCCGAAGCGCGGCGTGCCGACCTCATACACCGCCGCATCGATCTCCGCATAGCGCGGCTTCTCGCCCCTTGCATAAATTCCAATGATGCGGTTGATGTGCTGCGCCGACTCCCGCCACACTTGCTCCAGCAACGCCTCCGGACCCAAGGAATGATGCCGGATCGCCACACCGCTCCGCCGCAGCGCCCCGTCAAAGCGATTCCCCACCACCGCCTTCAACCGCAAAGCCGTCGCGTCGATCTCGGCCGCCGACAGCGCAAAGCTATCCGCGTAACAGCTCACCGCCATCTTGCACTTGTCGCGCGCCCCCGCCAACGCCTGCCGCTGCGCTACCGCCACCGTCACCGCCATCGTGTCCCCCGCCAAAGCCGCCCGCAACCCCGCATCCCGCTCCAGCAGACTCAGCGCGTAGAAATTCTTATCCCGCACCGGATCCACCAACTTCAACGGCATCGGATCCTGGGCCAACAACGCGGCGGCAAGCAAAGAGAATAAAGGCATCCCGCCTATGCTAAACCCTCTGCGTTACAACCGAACTAACGCCGCACCAGCGACTCAATGGTCCCGCCCGCCCCAAACTCGAGTGAGTGCTCCTTGGCCGGACGGTAGGCTGGCGAATGGTGGACGTAAAGATGGAACAAGCCGTCGGCCGGAAGCACGTTCCGCGCCGCTTCCAGCACGTACTGGTTCCCCTGCGCGGACCACGTCATCAGCGAGCCCCGAAGCTCACCGGCTTTCTGAAATCCCAGTTCGGGCCTCGGCCGCAAAGAGAACACGAAGCGGCCATGCCCCTTCAGGTAAATCCACGCCGGAGCCCCGACAAAATACTGTCGTTCGCCGCCTATCCCACGTCCCAGGGCAAAAGCACGAAGGCCTTTCCCTTGCTGTTCTTCACCACACGAAAGTGCCGCTGGTCCGCGGTAAGGATCCGATTCACACTCAGGTGATTCGCCATGGCCAATACGCAGGCGTCGCAGAAGCCTAACTTCAATCGCGGGTACTTCGCCAGGATCTCCCGCGCCAACTGGACATCCGCAATCTTCAGGTCAACCAGAGTGAACGCGCCTCGTTCTAAATCAATCAGGAACTCAATCAAGGCTCGCTCGCCCAGCCATTCGGCCAACATATAACCGATCTCGCTAAGCAGAGCAGTGGGAATCAGAATGTCGGGAGTATGGGACTGAAGGAAGGCGCCGACCGTTTTATGGTGCTCGTCCGCGCGGTCATACAACGCGTAAATGGCCCCGGAGTCCGCGACTACTTCCACTTCCCCGCCCGGATTGCCGACCGCAGCCGCGTCCGGTATTTGGTGGAGTTCGAGGGTTCGCCACTGTCAAACTTCCCCAATCCCAGGGGTAGTATCGGTGCCTGAGTTTCGATGAAGCGGGCCAAACTCTCCCGGATCAATTCGGCCTGTGGACGCTGCTGCGCCTCGGCCATACGTTTCAACTTCAG
>JBBQQS010000241.1:0-7920 GCA_038215525.1 Bryobacterales bacterium | reverse complement strand
GTTGAGCGGGAACACACCGCCGCGGCTGGTGAGGCCCATGGTGGAGCGGATGCCGGCCAAGGCTTGGTGCGCGGAGGGTCCGCGAATGGAGTTGCCCGTATCCGTGCCCAGGCCCACGGCGCCGAAGCTGGCGGCGACGGCGGCGGCCGTGCCCCCGCTTGAGCCGGCCGTCACCCGGAGGAGCGCGTAGGGATTGCGGGTGTAGCCCGGCAGAATCGAGCTCACCGTTTCGACGGGGCTGAAGGCAAATTCGGCCATGTTGCTTTTGGCGAGCACCAACGCGCCGGCTTCTTTGATGCGGCGCACCTGGTAGGCGTCCTGTTTAGCGACGAAGCCGGCCAAGGAAAGCGAGCCGTCGGCGCTCTGCAGGCCGATGGTGGTGAAGTTGTCTTTCACGATGATCGGGATGCAGTGCAGCGGCCCGGTGAGTCCGCTATGGGCAAAGCGCCGGTCGAGTTCGGCGGCTTCCGCTTCCACCTTGGGGTTCACCAGGATGATCGAGTTGATGGCGGGGCCGTTCTGGTCATAGGCGGCGATGCGGCGTCGATAGTGGCTGACTAACTCACGGCAGGTAAGCTCGCCGGCCTTCATGGCGGCGTGGATTTGGGCGATGGTCGCTTCAGTTACTTCGAACGCGGCCGGCAAGGGGGCGGCCAGGGCGAGCCAAAGGCTTAGGAGTCGGAAGGGCATCCCCCAAATTAACAAAGAATCGCTTATGCTGAGCGAAGCATGAAAGCCTGGATCTTTTTAGTTACTTCGACGGCGATCGCGGCCGGCACACCTTGTACGCGGCTGACTAGCCTCAAGATTCCGAAGGTGACGGTGCGCTCAGCTTCCATGAGCCAGTCCGCGCCGGGACTGCCCTCGCTGCCCAGCTTCTGCCGCATTCAGGCCGTGGCCCATCCGGTGACGGATTCCGAAATTGAGTTCGAGGTGTGGATTCCGGTAGCGTGGAACCGTAAGTTCGAAGGCGTCGGCAATGGCGGTTACGTGGGCGCCCTTAGTTACGCCGCGATGGGGCGTGCCTTGCGGAACGGGTATGCGACGGCCAGCCACAACACGGGCCATGTGGGCGACAACTTACTTTTTGGGCTAGGGCATCCGGAAAAGGTACGCGACTATGCTTACCGTGCGGTGCATGTCATGACGGAGAACGCGAAGTTATTGATCCGGGCGCATACGGGCCGCGCGGCGGTTAAGTCCTATTTTGTAGGATGCTCGGCCGGCGGCCATCAGGCGTTGTCCGAAGCGCAGCGGTATCCAGAAGATTACGACGGCATTGTCGCCGGAGCGCCGGCCAATAACCGGTTGCGACAGACGCTAGGATTTATCTATAGCTGGCGCGCGCTGCATGGGGAGGATGGTTCGCCGATCGTTCCGGCAGCGAAGCTAAGCCTTGTTACGCAAGCGGTTTCGGGGGCGTGCGATGGGCACGATGGCTTAAAGGATGGGGTGATCGAAGATCCGCGAAAGTGCGCCCCCGTGGACTTATCGGGCATCCTAACTTCCGCCGAAGCCAACGCCGTGCGGCAGGTGTGGGCGGGACTGAAGAGCCCGGCGACCGGGCAGCCGATCTTCACCGGTTGGCCCTTGGGTAGCGAGGACAACGGTGACCAAAGCTGGAAGCCCTACTTACTCGAACCGCTGGAGCCGATGCGCGTGGGAGTTTTCCGTTACTTTCTTTTTGGCGATCCTGCCTGGCCCTGGCGCAAGATCGACTATGATCGCGACCTGAAACTTGCCGAGCAGAAGCTCGACTATATGCAAGCCATCGACCGCGACCTAAGTGTGTTCGCCAACCGCGGTGGCAAGTTACTAATGTACGCCGGCTGGGCAGACCCGGTGGTGCCTCCGCAAGATACGGTTAGTTACTATGAAGCGGTGACGGCGACGATGGGTGAGGCCAAAACCCGGGCCTTCTTTCGCCTCTTTCTCGCTCCCGGTATGGCCCATTGTGGCGGCGGCCCGGGTCCCAATCAGTTCGACTCTATAGGTCCCTTGGACCAATGGTTGACCCATGCCACGGCGCCCGAACGCATCGTCGCCACCCGTGGCGCGCGAACCCGTCCGCTCTGCGCCTATCCCAGAGTCGCGCGGCACATGGGCAAAGGAAGTATCGACGACGCGGCTAACTTCGTTTGTGTCCTTCCGGCACAATAACCTTCAGGTCGCCGGGGAAGGTGGCTAAGCCGGCTGCAAGTAAGTCACTTCGCGTAGTAACCCAAAGTTCGGCGTGCCGCTCGAGCAATCGAGTCCGGCACGCCGTATTTGTTGGTATCGGCAAAAGGGCACCACAAGACGGCTTTGGTCTCGCTGCTTACCGTGAGCGCGGTGGTAGCCGCGACCAAGCCGAACTTCAGGTCGTGATGTAAGTGATACGGCTCGTCGCCTTTGGGCGGAATGCCATGCACGTCGATGCCCGCCAGCAAGGACGTGCCTGCTTCCACCGGCACGCCCGTCTCTTCGAGCACCTCGCGCGCCGCGGCGGCCCGGGGCGATTCGTCTTCGGGCTCCACGTGGCCGCCGGGCGCAAGCCAACGGTCCAGCCGTTTATGGTGGATCAGCAGGAAGCTCTCACGGTCCGGATGCAGGACGATGCCGGTGCACGTGAGGTGGCCGGGGGTGAACTGGCGGCGCGAAAGGGGATCGGGCGAATGGCGAAGCATTCCCAAGGTCAACTCCTGGGATTTGTAATCTTCGCCCGGCGGGAAACTACTCACGAAATCAATGGCTACGGAAACTAAGAAAGGCATGCGGCTCCTGCCCAGGATAGCGAAGCCGCAAGGCCAGGCGCGAACTTACTCCTCGCGCTTCACCTCAATCGTTCTACGGACCTGTGGTGTGCGCATCAAAGCATCTTGCACAGTATAGTCGGCGGGGACTTCAAACAAGGCCGACGACGGTTCGCCCAAGCGAACATTCGTCAGCCGCAGCGTCGTTTCGCCAAACCGGGGATCGACGTGCTTACTGAGCACCAGGGTCTTGAGTTGCTCGGAGTACCAGCGCTCGCTCACCACTTCAATGGGGCGTTCGTTGCCGACTTCGCCAGCGGGAATCGTGAGCGTCCTGCGCGTTCCCTTGGCCTCGACGCCTTCGATATTGCGCGCGCCGAGGTCTTCCGATTTACTGTTTCGCGCGTTCTCGGCATCGGCCCCACCTTCGCGGCGCACAATCTTCCGGCTCATCACGACGCGGGCGTCGGCGGTCGTTCCGGCATTTCCGAAGATCATCACGTCGGCTGAGGGCCCGGGGTTAGGACTCGGACGGGGTGTGGCCAGGGTAAATATACCCTCACCGCGCGGCATCTTCATTGCCGTCTTGGTCTTGGCATGTAACTGATAATTCGCCTTCGCGATGGGGTCATCGATCATAATCGACTTACCCAAGCCATCGGCCAGGTCACCCAAGTCGCCAATCGATTGTAAGTCAAATTCCCGCCGCGTCCGCCCTTCGCCATCGCGATACTGCATCACGTTGTTCTTCCGGACAATCCGGTTGCCGTCGCCCAGGGTTTGCACGGTCTCCGTGACGGATTCAGCCGAATAGGGCGAGTTCTTGACGATGGAAGAACTGCCCATCTCCATGGACAAGAATTCCACGGCGGCGGAGCCCGGCACGAGGTTGCGCGGACCAGGGCCTGGCCCCACGATGTCGTGCTGGATAATCTGTTGAGCTGAAAGCAGCGCTAGCGGCGCCGCGAATAGTAGTAACTTGGTCATCTTTCTTTCTCCTTAATTGCTCGTAACCTAAATCTATTGCGTCGTCCGCACCAGGCGAACCGCGCGGGCCAATCCGTCATCGCCGACGACGACATCGGCCAAAACCGTCTCTTCCAGCCGGTCCACATTCACCGGCCAGCCCAAAGCCTGAATCCGAGTCCGCGGGATGCGCACGCGCAGCACTTGCAGATCCTGCGTGGGCGGCATCGACTCGCTGCCCGGCAACATCACAAAGACCGCGGCCGGCCGGCTTTCCGCTGCGCTCGGCAACTGCCGCCGGACCGGGCTTGGGGCTTCGCGCAGTGGCGCTTCTGGCGCCGACGGCGGCTCCACCACGCTCACCGGCGGCGATTGGGCCAAGGCCGGTACCAAAGGCAGGTTGGTACGGACGCGGCCGATCCAAATGCCCAACGCCAACACTGCCGCCGCACCCGCCGCCAGAAGCCACGGGGCCACAGAAACTCGCCGCCGCCGTCGAACTTCGGCCAGCAAGCGAGATTCCACCCTGGCCGGCGTCGACGCCGGGTCCAACGAGTCACGGTAATCCGCCAGCCACTCGGTCAACCGCCGTTCTTCCTTCATCGCGCCTCCTTTAGCCGGTCGCGCAGCAACCCGCGCGCTCGATTCAACCGGGACCGCACCGTCCCCACCTGGCAGCCCACCGTGGCCGCCGCCGCTTGGTAACTCCACTCTTCGATATCGCAGAGCACCACCATCTCCCGGTAGTGCGGTGGCAGCGCCAAAATCGCCGCCGCCAATTGTTCGTGGGCCACCGCCCGCTCAAGGGCTATCCGCGGGTCGTCCAATTCGCCGGCTGGCGAATCAAACTCCTCATCCAGGGCCACAAACTGCGTCCGCAGCGCCTGCCGCGTCACGTTGCGCAGAATGCCAAAAAGGTAGGACTCAATGGACCCTTTGGCGGGGTCGAATCCCCCCGGCTGGCGGATCAGACGCAGGAACGTCTCCTGCACCGCCTCCTCCGCTGTCGATGTTGAACCCGTCATCGCGTACGCGAAACGGTAAAGTGGGCGCTCCAACCGCCGATAGATGAGCGTGAGCGCCGCTTCATCTCCCAACTGCACCTGCCTTAGCAAGGCTGGATCATCAAGGGCGAGCGGCGGCGCACGCCGGGCAGTCCATCGGGATGTCCAGGTTAAGGCCGGCATCTTCTACCTTTCCATTGTCGCCGGAGGCCGGAAAAGTTCCCAATAAGTCCCCTCGAAGCGGGGATAAATGGCCAGCAGGAGTGGAATACAGTATTTTGACCGGCGAAGACGATAGGAAACCTTAGGCGTGAAGGCCCTAGAAGCGGCCTAATTCCGACCTTAGTCTATGGATTAGTCCACGGGACTTCGGTTAGCATCGAATTCGACGGCAAGTTTTTGTGACGATATGAAGTGTCAATTCTGCGGGACGCAACTCGGTTTGGCTCGGCGATTGTTCGACAGTCAGTACTGTTCGGCCGATCACCGTAAGCGCTCCTCTGCCCGATCGGCACGCGCCTCCCGCGATCATTTGTCCTCTTACGGCGACGAGGACCTTTACCCAGTCGACGAGGTGATGGGCCTGCAGCGCCCGGAAGGCTCCGAAAACAAAGATGGCTTGCAGAAGATGCAAGCCGGTGTGGCGACCGCCATTTCGGTAGTACTCCTCTTCGTGCTGGCCTATTCCTGGGTTACCGGCCAAGGGGGCAACGCCGAGCCCAGCGGCGGCGATCGTAGTCCGCTGGTGGGTGAGATTGCCCGCAGTTCGGATCGTGCTTCGTCGAGCCTCCTCTCCGGTCTGCGCGACTTGATGCCCGCGCGCCCGCCGATTCATTTGAAAGAAGACTTTAAGGGGTCAGTGGACAACTGGCTTGGCGCCCCGCTCAGCGCCGCCATGGCCCGCTCGCCCAATCTGCGTGACCTGGGCTGGAATTTCGACAACGGCATGGTCCGGCCTGGCCGCCTGCGCATCTGGCAGCCTTCGGTGGATTTGGCGGACTACAAGATGGAGTTCGAAGGCACGATTGAGAAGCGGGCCATGAGTTGGACTTATCGCTCGGTGAACCTCGATAACTACTATGCGAGCAAGATTGTCGTTCGCAAGCCCGGCCCGATCCCGACGCTCGAGATCGTCCGTTATGCCATGCTCGACGGGAAAGAAGACGGCCGTGCCCGCTTCCCTCTGCCGATGAACGTTCTGCAGGCCAATAACAGCATCTTCCATGTGGAAACCAAGGTCCGCGGGGGGCAGTTCACCACCTACATCAACGGGCTGCAGATCGATACCTGGAGCGATAGTCGAATTAAGAAGGGTGGCGTGGGCTTCTTCGCCGAGGCGGGCGAAGTGGCGGCCATTCATTGGGTGAACGTCGAAGAGGAGCGCGCCGGGCTGCTGGGCCGTGTGCTATCGCTCGGCTTCTTTGTGGGGCCTGCGGTTCAGTTCGGCCCAATTCTGTAACTCCGTGAATTTGCGGCAATTAGGCGATTCTGTGCTATAAACGTGGAATCCTATGGATTCCGAGTTGCTCGTCGTCGCTTTCTGTACCTATCTAGTCTTCCTCTTCTCCACCGTCTGCCATGAGGCGGCGCATGCCTGGGCCGCCAAGCTCGGGGGCGACCTTACCGCCTACCACGGTGGCCAAGTGAGCCTTAATCCGGTGCCGCATATCCAGCGCGAGCCCTTCGGCCTGGGGCTCTATCCCATCCTCACCCTCTTCCTCACCGGTGGCACCGGCATTATCGGCTTCGCCAGCGCCCCCTATGACCCCTATTGGGCCATGCGCAACCCCCGTAAGGCGGCCTGGATGGCCATGGCGGGCCCGGCCGCCAACTACGTGCTCGCCCTGCTCTCCGGCATTTTGCTGAAGCTGGGCGTAGTCGCCGGCCTATTCCGCTTAGCCGATAGCTTCCGCTTTCACCAGATCCTGCAGGCCACCAGCCCGGACTCGCTCTTGGAACCGGTCGCGCTGGGACTGAGCCTCTTCTTCTACCTCAACCTCATGCTCGGCACTTTCAACCTGCTGCCCATCCCGCCGCTCGACGGCTTCAGCGTCTTCCTCTTCTTCCTGCCGCCCTCCCTGGTGCAAAAGTTTTTCGAGTTCCGCGCCTCGATCAGTATGTACTCTTTTCTGGCCATCTTCTTGTTTTCGCGCTACTTCTTTTGGGACCTCTTCGACCCCTTCTTCGTCTTCTGCGCCCGGCTCGTGATTCGGGGTTGACACAGGGCCGCCGGTTCACATACTGTCGGTATCTTCATGTGGCAACAATCTTATACTCCGATCGCGGACAGCCTGATGGCTTCCGCCCTCTGTGCCTGCTTTCCCATCGCGGTCCTGCTTTACCTTCTTGGGGTAGCGCGTAAGCCCGCCTGGGTCGCCGCTTTGTGTGGCTTGGCCGCCGCCATCGCCGTCGCGTTGTTTGAGTACCAGATGCCCGTGGGGCCCATGATTGGGGCCATTACCTACGGCGCCGCTTTTGGTTTGTTTCCCATCGGTTGGATCGTCTTTTGGGCTATCATCCTTTATCGCATCACGCTCGAAACCGGTAAGTTCGAGATTCTGAAAGACTCGATCGGGTCGCTGACGGAGGACCGGCGCTTGCAGGCGTTGTTGATCGCCTTTGCTTTCGGCGCGTTTATCGAAGGCGCGGCTGGCTTCGGCACGCCCGTCGCCGTCGCCGCCGGTATGTTGGCCGGGCTGGGATTCTCACCCTTCTACGCGGCTGGCATCTGCTTGCTGGCTAATACCGCGCCCGTCGCCTTCGGCTCCATTGGCATTCCGGTGATCACCCTGGCGGGCATTACGGGTCTGCCACTGGCTGAGCTTTCCGCTTGGGTGGGCCGCATCTGTGCCCCGGTCTCGCTCTTCGTGCCGGCTTATCTGATCGCCGTGATGGGCGGTTGGCGAGCGCTGAAGGGCGTGTTGCCGGCGGTGGCGGCTTGTGGTATCTCCTTCGCGGGCGTCCAATTCTACACGTCGAACTTCATGGGGCCGACTTTGGTGGATATCCTGAGCTCCCTTGCCGCCCTCACGAGTCTCTTGTTGCTCTTCCGGGTCTGGAAACCGACCGATAACTTCGTCTTCGCCGAAACCACTCGCGCCACGAGTAACGTGAAACACCACGCACCGAGTGAGATCTTTCTGGCTTGGAGCCCGTACTTACTCCTGGTCGTGTTTTTGTTTGTTTGGGGGGAGGGGACTATGAAAAATTACGGCCCT
>JBBQQS010000240.1:0-7937 GCA_038215525.1 Bryobacterales bacterium | reverse complement strand
CGGCGATAACCCAAATCCTAGTGGATTCGGTACCCCACCTGAAGAGTTGTTTCGGTTCCGATGCCGTGCTGGCCCTCCGCGCGCCATTGGACGAGTCTGGGGTTAGAGAGTTGTATGCATCAGTGCTTTGGCCGGGCGGTGTCGACGAATTGAGAACTGCTTTGGCTCGATTTGACGAATCCTTTCTTTTCGACAGCCCAGCTTTGGGCGCAAATCTTACTTTTACCTACGAACTCGTGTAGATGGCCTTCGATTGGACCGATTATTTGCAGTTAGCGCGGGAACTCGCCAAATACGGCACCGACGCCGGGCATCGGAGCGCGGTGAGTCGCGCCTATTACTACGTCTATCCCCTGGCGCGGTCGCGGGCAGAGTGCAACGGATTTGTCCTATTGCCAGGCGAAGGAACTCATGCTCAACTCTGGCGCGTCTTTAAGGGCAGTCCGGACGCCAATTGTCAGTATTTGGCGACGATCGGGAATCGATTGAAAGAGAAACGCGTTCTGGCTGACTACGATGCTGCCTACGGACGCCTCCACGAGGACACCTCGGGGTTATTGGCTGACGCGGCAACTTTCGACCCTGCTCGCGAAGTTGCCGCCCCACCTGCCGAATCCTGCCAGCATGCGCCAGTAGCCCTCTAGATATATGCGATCACATCGATCTCCACCAGCGAGTTACCCGGAATCCCGCCCGCCGCGGCGATCGTGGTTCGTACCGGCGGCTCAGCGCCGAAACGGCCCTGGAAGACTTCGTTCATCTCCTTGTAGTCCTTCAAGTCGTTCAAGTAGACGTTGCACTTCAACACCTTCTCCATCGACGAGCCGGCATTGACGAGTTCCTTCTCTACCTCATCGAGCACATGCTTCGTGTGCGCCTTAATGTCGCCTTCGAAGTGCGCGCCCTTGCCGGCCACAAACAGCAGGTTGCCGTAAGATACGCCACCGTTGAACAACGGCGTCTTCTCCGGCTTCTTGCCATTCCGGTAGTGAACCTTCTTCACGGGAGCCATCGCCTTGGGGGCCTGCGCGGCGGCAGCGGCAGCCGGAGCCGCGGCGGCCAGCGCGATAAAGTTACGTCGAGGTGCTGTTGCCATGGCCGTTATTGTATCGAACCTCGCTAAGATAGTAAGGTGCGCATCGCTTATTTTGACGCCTTCTCCGGAATCGCCGGCGACATGACCGTAGCCGCCCTGCTTGACGCGGGCGCCGATCCGCGCGCCCTTACCGATGGCCTTTCGAGCCTCGGCACCAACGCCCAATTCACTGTCGAAGCCACCAGACGCGCGGGCATTGCGGGTACGCGCTTCATTGTCGAAGCGCCCGCCGATAACCAGCATCGCCACTTGCACCACATCGACAAAATCATTGACGAATCGGGCTTGCCGGCCACCACCAAGGAGCGGTCGAAGAAGGTCTTTCGCAAGCTGGGCGAGGCCGAAGCCAGCGTCCACGGCATTTCCATTGAGCGCGTGCACTTCCACGAAGTGGGCGCGGTGGATTCAATTTGCGATATCGTCGGCGCCTGCTATGGCCTCGATCTGCTGGGCATTGAGCGCATCTATATGTCCGATATCAACGTCGGGAGCGGCACCGTGAAGTGCGACCACGGCCTGATGCCCGTGCCCGCCCCCGCCACTGCTAAGTTGCTCACCGGCCACCCCACTTACTCCTCCGGACCCACGGTTGAACTCACCACGCCCACCGGCGCCGCCTTCGCCGCGGCCCTGGCCGAAAGCTTTGGCCACATGCCGGCGATGAAGGTGTCGAAGATCGGCTTCGGCGCCGGCAGCAAGGACTTTCCCGGCCACTCCAATATGCTCCGCGTCATGGTGGGGGAGTCGTCGGCGGCTACCGAAGCCGCCACGGTCACCGTGATTGAAGCCAATATCGACGACACCACGCCCCAAGTCCTCGGCTACACCATGGACCGTCTCTTCGAAGAAGGTGCCCTCGACGTGGCACTGCAGCCCTTGCAAATGAAAAAGAACCGCCAGGGCACCTTGTTGCGCGTGATTTCGAAGCCTGAGGATCAAGAGAAGCTGGCCCAGTTAATCCTCGCCGAAACTACTTCGCTCGGCGTGCGCATGTATAGTGCGCAACGGCGTGTGCTCGAACGCAAGATCATAGCGGTGCAGACGCCTTATGGCGAAGTCCGCATGAAGGTATCGGAGGAGGGCTCCGCTTCGCCTGAATATGATGATTGCCAGAAGCTGGCGCGGGAACGCCGTGTGCCCCTCAAAGACGTCATTGCTGCCGCCCATTTCACTTACCAATCCACTCGATGAAACAGTTCTATCTTACGACCCCGATTTACTACGTGAACGCCGCCCCCCACATCGGCCACACGTATACGACAATTGCCGCCGAAGTGATCGCGCGCCTCAAGCGCGCCGAAGGCTACGACGTCGTGCTTGCCACCGGCACCGATGAGCACGGCCAGAAAATTGAACGCGCCGCTAAGGCCGTCGGTAAGTCGCCGCAAGCGTTTACGGATCTGATCTCCGAGGAGTTCAGAAAGCAGTGGTCCGAATTGGGCTTGCAGATCGATCGTTTCAAGCGCACTACCGATCGCACCCATCACAAAAAAGTGCAGGGGTTATTCCTCCGCTGCCAGGAGCGCGGCTTCGTTTATAAGAGCAGTTACACCGGTGCCTACTGTGTGTCGGACGAGCTGTACGCCAACGAGTCGAAGCCCGGCGAGCCCTGCCCGATTTGCGGCCGCGTGCTGGAGGAAGTTACCGAAGAGAATTACTTCTTCAAGCTCTCCGCCTTCCAGGATCGCTTACTGAAACTTTACGAAGATCAGCCCGACTTCGTTCAACCCGACATCCGGCGCAATGAAGTCCTCGCTTTCGTGAAGGGCGGACTACAGGATCTCTCCATCAGCCGTACTTCCATTTCCTGGGGCATTCCGGTACCCGGCGAAGAGAAGCACGTTTTCTACGTCTGGTTCGATGCGCTCACCACTTATATGAGCGCGGTAGAAGGCGAAGGGCGTTGGCCGGCTGACTTACACTTAATCGGCAAAGAGATTCTGCGTTTTCACGCCGTATTCTGGCCCGCCTTCCTGATGGCTGCCGACTGGCCCTTGCCCAAGCAGATCTTCGCCCACGGCTGGTTACTCTTTGAAAACGACAAGATGTCAAAAACAAAGGGTAACTTACTCCGCGCCACGCCCATTACCAGCGTCGTCGGCATCGATGCCCTGCGCTATTTCTTATTGCGCGAAGTCGTCTTCGGCTCCGACGGCAATTTCTCGCTCGACGCCTTAGTTGCCCGCTACAATGCCGACCTCGCCAATGGCCTGGGTAACTTAACCAGCCGCACCCTCACCATGATCAAGCAGTATCGTGCCGGTCTGGTGCCAGCGGTACCGGTACTCGAAAGCGTGGCCGCGCACATTGCCACCACGCGGGAGCAGGCCCAAGCGCATTACGCCAAGTTCGAATTCTCGAAGGCCCTCGAAGCCATCTGGGCGTTGATCGGCTTCCTCGATCGCCTCATTATGGAAGAGAAGCCGTGGGAACTCGCCAAGCGCAGCGAGCACGAGCGCCTGGACGCGGTGCTCTGTTCCACCTACCGCGCCCTTCAAGCCATCTGCGACCTCGCCCATCCCGTCATCCCCGCGTCCATCGACAAGATCCGCACCCAGATGGGTGCCGACCAAGTGGGCGACCTCACCCCTGTATTCCCTCGGCTCGATGCCAAGATTGTGATTCCTCAAATGCAAGAACTTGAACAAGCGGAGTTAGCCCGCCAGAACGCGCTGCTGGGCAGGACCGAGGAAGCGGCTCCCGTCGCCGGAGTAAGTCCGGTGATTCCGCTATCGCCGGAGATTACGATTGATGACTTCGTTAAGGTCGACTTACGGGTCGGCCTCGTACTTTCAGCCGAGGCGGTTAAAGGCGCCGATAAGTTACTCCAGCTCAAGGTCGATATCGGTGAGCCCGAGCCGCGCACCATCGTGGCGGGCATCGCCAAGGCTTACTCGCCCGAGTCATTGGTAAATCGCAAGGTCGTTATTGTGGCTAATTTAGCGCCGCGTAAGTTGCGTGGCATTGAAAGTCAGGGCATGATCGTCGCCGCATCGCTCGAAGGCGGGGCGCCGGTTTTGGCGGCCTTCCTCGAGGAGGTTCCCGTCGGGGCTCGCCTCAAGTGATCGATTCGCATTGTCACGTCGATGACGGCGCTTTTGACGCCGATCGGCCAGAGATGATGGCCCGCGCCCGGGCGGCGGGCGTAACTCATTTGTTGGCCATCGGTTCCGGCGACGGCCCTCCTGATCTCGAAGCCGGCATCCGCTTGGCGGAGCAGCACCCGGAATTCTTCGCCACCGTCGGCGTGCACCCTCACAAGGCCTCCGCCGTCACGGCCGAAACTTTCTCCCGCCTTCCCGCCCTTTGCCGGCATCCAAAAGTTGTGGGATACGGAGAGATCGGTCTCGACTACCATTACGACTTTGCCCCGCGGGACGTGCAACAAGACGTCTTCGTTCGTCAAATGGAGATTGCTCGTGAGGCTCGTTTGCCGATTGTGATTCATTCGCGCGACGCTTGGGACGATTGTTTTCGTCTGATTGAAAATCACTGGGATGCGGCCTTGGGCGGTATCTTCCACTGCTTCTCGGGCGGCGTGGAAGAAATGCGCCGGGTGGTGGACCTCGGTTTCTCGCTCGGTTTCGGTGGCGTGGTTACTTATCCGAAGGCGACTAATGTGCACGATGCGGCCCGCGAGGCTCCCGCCGACCGGCTGCTGCTCGAAACCGATTGTCCCTACTTGGCACCTGTACCGTTTCGCGGTAAACGGAATGAGCCCGCCCACGTGGTGCACACGGCCGTTCGCTTAGCCGAACTGCGCGGGGTCACCGTATCCGAGATTGACCGGTTGACGACGGCAAATTTTGCCCGGCTATTTGTGCGAGCGGAAATGAAAGGAACGGCATGACCAACATCGGTCTGGCTCTGACGAGCCGCGAGATTCACGACTTGGTGCGCGACGACCTGAAAAAGGTGGAGCAGCATTTCAAACTCGAGTCGGCTGCCTCGTCGCATACCGTCACCGCCGTTGCCAGCCACATGCAAGCCAGCGGTGGCAAGCGCCTGCGGCCGATTCTCTTGTTACTCAGTGCCCGCCTGGTGGGCGATTCGAGCGACAACGCCATCCGCATGGCTGCCGTCATGGAGTTACTCCATACGGCCACCCTGGTCCACGACGATGTAATCGACATGGCCAATACCCGCCGGGGACAGCCATCGGCCAACGCGATATGGGGTAACCATGTTTCGGTGCTCGCCGGCGACTGGATCTACATGCAGGCCTTCCAGATTACGCTCGAGCTGCGCGACTTCCGAATTATCGACATCCTGATGGGTGTCACGCAGCGCATGGTGGAAGGCGAGTTACTTCAACTTGAACGGATCGGCAAACTCGATATCTCCGAAGCCGATTGCATGGAATTGATCGACCGCAAAACGGCGGCCCTCTTTGGCGCATGTGCCGAGGTGGGCGCCTACCTTGGCCGCCGCGGCGACTTGGAGGCCCAAGCCAAGCTAACGGAATTTGCCTGGAACCTCGGCATGGCGTTTCAATTGGTCGACGATATCCTCGACTTTACTTCGCGGGAGAATATTCTCGGCAAACCGGTCGGTAACGACTTACAGGAAGGCAAAGTAACCTTACCGCTGCTCTATGCCCTCTCGAGCGCCAACCTCGAAGAAGTGCGGCTCGTCGAAACGGTGTTGAAAGACAAGAGCTACGACCGCGTGCCGTTTTCCCGGATCCTCACCCTAATTGAAGATCATCAAGGCGTCGAACTGGCGCGCGAGCGGGCGGCAACTTTCGCCAATCAAGCCCGCGACCTGATTCTTTCGTTTCCCGATTCTCCGTATCGCCGCGCCCTGCTCTCCGTCACCGAGTTAGTCACCGATCGTGACCGTTAGTGCTCTTGCCGCTTGATTAGTTACTTCTATCAAGCGTGTCCCGCCTAATCTACCGCGCAAGCAGCGGGGCTTAATCTCCCGTTCTTAAGACGTTCCCTTAAAGTCCCCGAATAGCTGCATTTCCCCCTGTTTCTGCCAGTTCGTCGGGAAGTTTGCAACGCATTACGGATCCGACAATGTGCCCCGCCGCTTGCGCGGCAGGCTAGGCGGGATGCATCCTAGAAGTACTGGATCAAGCGAAACTAGCCTATCGCGTGAGCCAAAGCAGGAAACGCTGGAGGTTCTTTGGCAGATGGGACCCATCGCTTACGCGACGGGCTAGGATTGCAGGCTGCGTCTGAAGAAAGAATTCAAGTAGACTAATTCACCGCCGCGAAGTTCCGCTTCGGTAGGACATAAGCCGACACCATGCTCTCCACGCCGTCCTTGTCGATCGCCTTCACTCCGAGCACCGCGTCGTCAATCGAAAGATTCCGCAATGTGTACTCGCTCACCTTGCCCACGTAGATCTCGCGCTCCCAAAACGGCGCTGTGGTCGAGCGGACTACCACCGAGTAACCGGCCAGATCCGGCTCCGTGCCTAGCCTCCACTTGAGCACCGCGTCCACCGACTCCTTACCCCGCGCCAGGTTGGGCTGCACCGAATAGCCCGTCTCAGCCTCGGTGCGGGTCACGTCGCGGGTCACTATCGGCGGCGCGGGAGCCAAGGCCAGGCTGGCTAAGGCAGCGCCGTTGATGCGGGTGACCTGTGCACAGTAAGTGGGCGAAGCGTGCGCGAAGGTATCCTCCGGAGAATGCTGCTTCTTCAGGTCCTCGGCCACGGTGGTAATCCGGACGCCCGGGAAGCCGTTGTTGTTGAAGGCCGTGTGGTCGCCGCCGCGGCCGAAGCGGTCGTTACGGAAGACGGCGTCCACCTTCATCCCGGGAATGTAGCGTTCGCCCGTTTCGCGCACGTAGCGGGCGATGGCGCGCGACTGCGAATCCATCGGATCCTCGGAGAAGACGCGCACTACGTTCGATACTTTTAAGCCTTGGCCATTGTCGTCGTTGCCGATGATGTCGTTGTTGAGCACGGCCTCAATCTTCATCCCGGCTTTCTTGGCGTTCGTCGCGTAACCGAGCGCGCCGAGCAGTCCGTACTCTTCCCCGGAGAACGCCACAAAGACGATGCTTTTGTCGAACTCATGCTGACTCATCACGCGCGCCAGTTCCATCACGGCTGCGACGCCCGAAGCGTCATCGGAGACGCCCGGAGCCTTCGGCGCCGAAGCGGAGGCCGCATTGTCGATCGCCGCGGGTGCGTTGCCCACGGCCGCCTTGCGCACCAGCACCACCGAGTCATAGTGCGCCGAAATCACCACGTGCACCTCGGGCTGTGTCTTTCCCGGCAGCACGGCGACCACGTTGGTCACCTCGACGTCGCGCATCATGCGCCCGCGTTTCTTCGCCATATGCTTGTCGAGCGTCACCTTCAGCCGGGGCGACATCGCCGTAAACTCGGACTCAATCCACTTCGTCGCGCCCTCGATCTCCTTCGAGTGGATGTCGCGCGTGCCGAAGCTTTCGAGCTTCTGAAGTGTTGCCGCGATGCGCTCGGCGGAGACGGCCGCCGCCACTTTCTCCACGGTCGGGTGCAACTGCTTCAGCCCCTGCGCCCATACGGTCACGGCCAATAACGCGATCCCGAATCTCATGCCAACTTGCCCTTCACCTTCTCGCTGATCACCTTGCCGTCCACCCGCATGCCGGCGAACTTGGCCTGCACTGCTTTCATCACCAGCCCCATCTGCTTCGCCGACGTGGCTCCCGTCGCGACGATCGCTTCGGCAATCGCCGCGTCGAGGTCTTCTTCCGACGGCGCCGCCGGCATGTAGGCCTCAATCAGCCGGTACTCGGCCTCTTCCTTCACCGCCGCCTCCTCGCGTCCGTTGGCGCGGAAGGAATCGGCCGATTCCTTCCGCGCCAACGGACGCGAGGAGGCGGCGGTGAAGGAAGA
>JBBQQS010000239.1:0-7948 GCA_038215525.1 Bryobacterales bacterium | reverse complement strand
GCCGACGCGCTCTACCCGGCTCGCGATCAGACAAAGAAGGGCCGCGATCTGGGGCGGTTGGCTTATAGGAATCGTCTTTGGGCTTACGTAGAAGAGAATCTAAGTGGGCAGGCTGAACTTGTTATCGCTCAACTTCAGGATGTGGGTAAGCGGATCGATAGCTTGGGTCAACTCGCAAACAAGGGCGTTCACGCGCGGGTATCGAAATCCGAAATACGAAGGCTAATCGCGGCGCTCCTGATTTTATCTTACGACTTGCTTATGATGACGGAACCGCCCTTGGTCAGGCCGATGGAACCCCTCGCGGAAGATATCGTAGATTTTGCGAAGAAGGTTGTCAGGAAGGAACCAATCGAGTGATGGAATTGAGTGAACAGGGCCATGCACGGGGTGGTCCCGGTTTGTGGTAAATCTCATCAAATGAGCCGCTTGCCAGACACCAACTGCGGAAACTAGCCCCTGATCGCGTATTTTTTTCGAAAATAAATGAGAATTTTCCCTTCCGAAATCCACTTATCTACGGAGGCCCAAATGCCACGCAGACTTCGCTTCGCCCCGCCGGGTTACTCGCTCCACCTGACCCAGCGCGGCAACAACCAGCAGACCGTCTTTTCCACCCTTGCCGACCGGCAGCACTTCCTCAAGCTGCTCGAGACTTGCAGCGAACACCGCGAGGTGCGCATCGCGGCTTACGCGCTCATGCCCAATCACTTTCACCTGGTGGCCATCGGCGACCGCACCGACGCCATTTCGCTCTTTATGATGGACGTCAACGGCCAATACGCCACCTACCGCAATGCCACCCAACGCACCTCGGGCCACGTTTGGCAAAATCGCTTCTACTCCTGCGTGCTCGACAGCGCTCATTGGGAAACCGCTTTGCGCTACGTCGAGCTCAATGCCGTCCGGGCGCGGCTGGCCAAGTCCGCTGCCGACTACCGCTGGTCCTCCGCCCCGGCCCATCTTGGCTTGGTCGACTCGCCCGCGTGGCTCGATACCGCCGCCTTCCAAAGTCGCTGGCCCTCGCCCGCCCGGTGGGCGGAAAGTCTTGCCTCTCTTTCCCGCCGCGAAGTCGCTGCCATTCGGCATGCGACCCGCCACGATTCGGCCTTGGGTTCGGATGACTTTATCCAAGGCCTGGAACGGACCTATCGGATTCAACTCCGCGCCAAACCTCTCTGCCGCCCGAGAAAGGCGCCAGCCGCGGAACTTGTGAGCGGCGTAGGTTCGCAGTCGGCGAGCGCTTAGCTGGCGAAACCTGAATCTCTTCCGTTGGTTGGCAGCATCCATAGGAAGGTATATGTCTGTCTATCAGGATCGCGCCGAAGAGTTGGAGCGTTTGGAGTTCCAAATGGGATTTGAACGGGGCCGGCTCGCGGTCACCTTGGACATGCTGACCGACGCGCTCTCGTTGGTGGGGCAGCACGGGGTGTATTGTCAGAGCGCGCGTCAGCCGGGCAAACCGGCCATGGATGTGCAACTGATTATGACCCTGGTGGCGGACTCCAAAGAGCTCGTTATCAGCGTGATGGAGCAAATCAAGGCCGCCAAGCGCGCTGGCCTAATTGCGCCGGACAAGCTAGACTGAAAGAGTCCAAGATTATGCGTACACTCTTCCTCAACCCGCCTTCGTTCGAGGGGTTCGACGGCGGTGCCAGTAGCCGCTGGCCGGCATCGCGCGAAATTGAAAGCTACTGGTATCCGGTCTGGCTTTGTTACCCGGCCGGTTTGCTGCCGGATAGCACGGTGCTCGACGCCCCACCGCACAAGGTCTCCATTGAGCAGACCGTCGCGATGGCCCCGGATTATGAGCTTTTGGTGCTATTCACCTCCACTCCTGGCTTTCACGTCGACGTGAAGATGGCCGAGATGATGAAGGAAGGCAACCCCAAGATGAAGGTCTGCTTCGTCGGCCCGCCGGTGACGGTGGAGCCCGAGAAGACCTTGCGGGAGAACCCGGCCATCGACTTTGTCGTGCGCCGCGAATTCGATTATCAAGTAGTGAATTACGCCAAAGGCACGCCGCTCAAGGAGTTGCCCGGCGTCAGCTACCGCACCGAAGGCGGCGGCATTTGGCACAATCCCGAGGGTCCCGTGATCGAAAACCTCGACGAACTGCCCTGGGCCTCCAAAATCTATAAGCGCGATCTCGACTTTAAGCGCTACAACGTCCCGTTCCTCCTTAACCCGTTCATCAGCTTCTACACCTCGCGCGGTTGCCCGGCGATGTGCACCTTTTGCCTCTGGCCGCAAACCCATTCCGGCCACCGCTGGCGTTTGCGTTCGATTCCGGACATCGTGAACGAGTGCAAGTGGGCGCTCGAGAATTTCCCGGGTTTGAAAGAGATCTTCTTCGACGACGACACCTTCAATTACAAGAAGGAACGGACGATTGAGCTCTGCAAAGAACTCAAGAAGCTGAACTTTACGTGGAGCTGTACTAGCCGCGTGACGACGGACTACGAGACCTTAAAGGCGATGCGCGAAGCCGGTTGCCGCCTGATGATCGTGGGTTATGAGAGCGGCGACCAGCAGATCCTCAAGAACATCAAGAAGGGCGCCACCATCGATATGGCGCGCCGGTATACGAAGGACGCCCATAACCTGGGCCTTACTATCCACGGTGACTTCATTGTGGGCTTGCCCGGCGAGAGCCGTGAGTCGATCCGCAAGACGATCGACTTTGCCAAGGAACTCAACACCGAAACTATTCAGGTCTCGATCGCCCATCCCTACCCGGGCACCGAATTCTTCGATTATGTGAAGAAGAATAATCTGATTACCCTCGATTCGATGACCGACGAAACTGGCCATCAACTGCCCAATATCATTTACCCGGGTCTTGATCGCGGTGAGTTAGTCGAATGGGTGGAGCGTTTTTATGGCGAATATTACTTCCGTCCCAAGGCCGCTTGGCGCGTGGTACGGAAAGCCATCTTCGATACGGACGAGCGGAAGCGTCTCTACAAAGAGGCCCGCGAATATATGGCCCTGCGCGCGAAGCGTAAGACCTTCGTGAAAAAGTATCGTGAGCAAAAGGTAAGTGACGCAGCGGCTGCGGGCGACTGACCTCCTTTGCGGCGCGTTGCTGTTGCTAGCGGCAATCCTGGCCCGCGTCCCCGGGATCAATGGCGACCTCTGGCTTGACGAAGCCTGGGTCGCCAATTCTGTTTTGGCACCCACGTGGCGGGAGATGTTCTTTTATCCCCCATGGCTGCAGAGCACGCCGCCCTTGTATCTGGTAATCACGCGCCTTTTGGTGGCGATGCTCGGCGAGGCGAATTGGGTCTTCCGCGTCTTTTCTTTGCTCAGCGGATTGGCTAGCGTCGGGCTCGCCTTACGCCTGGGGCAGCGACTCTTCCCGCCATTAGGTGGCTGGTTAGCCGGCGCTCTGGTAGCGTTGTCTTCATCGGCGGCTATGTTTTCCAAGGAAGGCAAGTCCTATAGCGCTGAGTTATCCGTGGCGCTCGCGTTGATGACGGTGATCGTGGAATTGCCCGCCTGGTGGGTCGCATGGCTTACCATGTTAGTCGCCTTTGGCTTCTCCTATTCCAGCGTCATCTTCTTCCCCAGCGTTTTCGTGGCCTATTTCTTTGCGGGTCACTGGCGAGTCACCCAAGGCGCGAAAATTGCCATGGCGCTGGCCTTGCCATTGGCAGCCACTTACTGGTTCTACGTCCGGCCCAACCAGGGCGGCGACTTACATGAAATGTGGAGTTCGCTATTTCCGGCGAGCGATTGGCTTGGCTACTATTTTCGCGCGACACAACTGATCTTCTGGACTCATCTATGGCCGCCACTCTTCACGGCACGGAAACTCTTGCTCCTCTTGGCCGCCGTTGGTATCGCCCGGGCGGGTTGGCAACTAGGGAAAGATCGCGACGGCCGGCTTGTGCTTGCAACCGTCTGTCCCTTAGTGGGCGCGGTGGTCTTGAACTTAATCGGCTTCTATCCTTATGGGCCCGAGCGGTTTTCGGTGTATCTGATTGGCGTGGTGACGTTGCTGATCGTGGCCGGGCTCGATTGGGCACTTCCCAAACTCACCCCGGCGGTCGCGGCAGGGCTGGCGTTCGTTCTGGTGACCGGAACTTTGTGGGCCAGTTGGACCGGGCCTTGGCCGCAGCGTGTGGAAGTCGGCCTCAGCGAGGCGCGCCAGGAACTGTTGCGGCGCAATGTGAATCGCGGGAACCTGCTCTTCGTCGCGCCTCTCCAATGGGAAAGCTGGTTATTGGCGCAACGTCGCCAGCAACTGCCGGTGGAGACGATGGAGGGCCGCGTGGCTTCTGCTTGCTGCCCTCGTGATGGTCGCTGGCAAGCCGGAAACTTCGAGGCCGATGTCGCCCCGGAGATGGACCAATTGCTCGCCCGCGCCACCGGACGACGCATTTGGATGCTCCACCTGCGCTTGGCCATGTTGAATCCCGATGGCCGGACGATTCCGGAGCGGTGGCAGCGGGCTTACCTCGCGCGAAAAGGCTGCCGCGAGGAATACGCGGGCGAATTCCATTCGACAGTGCTTACGGCCTATCGATGCCCCGTGCTTTAGCCGGTCTGCGAAAGTACCAAGGCGCGTTAGCCTCCGGGTCGGCCCATAGACCGAGGCCAGCTTCGCGAGCGCTTTCCTCCAGTAACCGCAAAGTCTGGTCTGTCGGTGCATAACGGCGGAACCACCACGCCATGCCGGCACGTACCATTTCTTGATTCACATGCTTTTTGCCTAAGTACAAATCTGCCACTTGGCGCCCGTAGCGATCTTTCGAGCGCACGACCACCCGCACGGTTTGCTTGAAGATCATTTCGCCGAGAAAATCCTGGGCGCGGCGGCCATAGGCTTGGCGCTTCTCGGGCGCGTCAATGCCATGTAAACGAATGCGTTCCGCGCGGCCATCGTGCATCACGCCCACCGTGTCGCCATCCACGACTTCCACGACGCGGCCTTCGAAAGTGGTTACTTGCGCGGCGGCAAGCAGTAAGTAAAGATAGAGCAACTTACTCCATTTTCGCTAGCAAGCTCCGGCTCTTGCTATAGCTGAAATAGATGAGCAAGCCCAAGGTCAGCCAGCCCAGAAAGTTCAGCCAAGTGAAGAGCGGTAAGCTCAACATCAACAGGACACAGCAGGCAATAGCGGCGATCGGCACGAAGGGTACCAACGGAACGCGAAAGCCGCGCGGGCGTTCCGGCTGTTTCTTGCGTAGCACCAGCACTCCGGCCGAAACCATGGCGAAGGCGCATAGCGTGCCCATATTCGCGAGGTCGGCAAAGGCGCCGATGTCGCCGATCATGGCCGGAATGCCGACGACAAATCCGGCGATCCAGGTGGCGGTGGACGGCGTGCGATAGCGCGGATGGACCTTCGAGAATAATTTCGGCAATAGTCCGTCGCGGGACATCGCATACCAGATACGGCTTTGGCCGTATTGAAAAACCAGCAGCGAGCTCACCATGCCGAACAACGCACCCACACCCACCAGCCAGCGCACGTTGTTTTCGCCGGCCAACTTCAACGCATTCACCACCGGTGCCGCGTTGTTGAGTGTCTTCCAATTTTGCATGCCCGTCAGCACCACCGCGACGGCGAAGTAGAGCAGGGCGCAAATGATCAGCGACGCCATAATGCCGCGCGGTAAATCGCGCTGCGGGTTACGGCACTCTTCGGCGGCGGTGGAGACCGAATCGAACCCGATGTAAGTGAAGAATACGATTGCCGCGCCGGTAAGTAAGCCGTTCATGCCGTTCGGAAAAATCGGATTCCAGTTTTCTACTTGAATATGCGTGGCACCGACGGCGATGAAAAGGAGAATTACCGCCAGTTTCAAAATCACCATGAAGTTATTTGCGTTGGTGCCTTCTTTCCCCCCACGTACTAACAGCCAGGTAAGGGCGATCAGAATCAGAAACGAGGCCAGGTTAATGTGTGGCGTGATGACCCCGTTTTGAATCGTCGGTTGCGAGAGCGCCTCCGGGAGTCGCCAACCAAATCGATCAAGCACGTCGTTCACGTGGGCGGCGAATCCCACCGCCACGGCCATATTCGAAACCGCATATTCCAGCACCAACTGCCAACCCACCATCCACGCGAAGATTTCGCCCAGCGTGGCGTAAGCGTAGGTATAGGCGCTGCCGGCGATGGGAATCATGCTGGCGAGTTCGGCGTAGCAAAGCGCCGCTAGGCCGCAGGCGATAGCCACCAGGAGGAAAGAGAGGGCAATGCCGGGTCCCCCGCCCGGACGGCCGACGCTCGAGACCGAACCGCCCGAGGCGATGATCTCCAGAATGGTGGCGTTCAAGATCGAGGAATACTCTTTCACTTCGCCCGCCGCAGCGGTGCCAGTGAGGATGAAGATCCCGGAACCGATCACCGCGCCGATGCCCAAAGCGGTCAACTGCCAGGGGCCCAAGGTCTTGGCGAGGCGATTTTGCGGTTCTTCGCTGGTGGCGATCAGGGCATCGATGCTTTTGGTGCGGAAAAGCTGGCTATCGGACATGTAGATCCGTAGTGTATCTCGCCGACGAGGGCAGGCGGAAGAAAGATGGGGCCAAACCCGGAGGAGTTGGGCGTGGCCCCGTACTGAGTCGTGTGCTGCGCGACCGAGCTGGTCGTTATTTGGAGGAACAAAGAAATGCCCGGTCGGGCCATCGGATGGGTAGCATCACGCGACCAGCTTATGATTAATCTGAGATTACCCTTAGGAGATCGGGGCTGGAATAGAGCATCGGTACTGGAGGATAGGTTAGAACCCTAGTCCGGTACTAAAGACAGGGGAAAAGATTTAGTCCGACTGAGTTTTAAGTCGCTCACTATGAATAGTTTAGGGGGAAGTTTGCAGGCGCTAACGACTGAGCGCGGCCACGTGGGCGGCGACGCCACTAGCCAGCCCGGTAAGACTGTAGCCGCCTTCGAGCACGGAAACGACGCGTCCACCTGAGTACTTTGCGGCTAAGGTGCGCAGAAGCGTGGTCACGTCAGCAAAGTCCGGGTCGGTGAGGGTGAAGCGGCCGAGGGGGTCGCCCTCGCGGGAGTCGAAGCCAGCGGAGATCATGATAAGTTCCGGCCGGAAGTCGGCGGCGGCCTTCGCGAGATGTTGCTCAAAGGCCTCGCCCAAAATTTCAGCGCGTCCGCTACCAGCGGGGAAGGGAAAGTTCAGGATCTTGCCGGAGCCCTTGCCCTCGCCTGTCTCACTATGCAGCCCGGAGCCAGGGTACCAGGGATGCTGATGGGTGCTCATGAACATGACCGAGCCATCCTGATAGAAGACATCCTGCGTGCCATTGCCATGGTGGACGTCCCAATCGACGATCAGTACGCGGCCCAGGCCGTGCTTCTTCTGGGCATAGCGGGCGCCGATGGCAATGTTGTTAAAAATGCAGAAGCCCATGCCGCGCGTGGGTGTGGCATGGTGTCCGGGAGGGCGAACGGCACAGAAAGCCGTATCGGCTTGCCCGCCGCACACCAGATCGACGGCCCCGAGGACGCCACCGACCGCCTCGGTCGCTACCTCCCAGGAGGCTTTCGAGACATGCGTATCGCCGGTCGAAAGCTCGCGCAACCCGCTGGCGATATCCTGCCTCGCCCGCGCGATGTAGTCCCGCGAATGGCACAACGCAATCTCGTCTTCGCTGGCGATGCGCTGTTTGATACGGATCGCCTTGGCCGCGAAAGGTTCCAGCGCTTTCCGAACTGCGACATTGCGGGCCGGGGATTCGGGATGTTGAGACGGGGTATGGTGTCGTTCGAAGCTGGGGTCACTGAGTAAGGCGAAACGGCTCACGCCATCACCTCGCGGATCACGCGGCCCCCGATATCCGTGAGTTTCTTATAACGTCCGGCGTGTAAGTAAGTGAGCCTTTGTTGATCGAGGCCCATTAACTCAAGAATCGTGGCGTGGACGTCGCGCAGGGGGATCGGCTCGCCGGCCGCGCGCACGGAGAAGTCATCGGTTTCGCCGT
>JBBQQS010000238.1:0-7948 GCA_038215525.1 Bryobacterales bacterium | reverse complement strand
GAGAGCACCCACGGCCACTACCAGGTCCGCATTACGCCGCCAGCAGCGGCGCTGAGTCGCCGTTGGCAGAAAGCCCCGCGTCGGCACGCGCAAGGGGACACACTCCCGGCACCCCCGGCAATTGGGTTGATACAACACCTGGCCCGACCGACGGAAGCCCGCATCCATCAACCGCTGATACGCCCCTGGCGGCAGCGCCTCCACGGCAAATCCCCGGTACCGCGACTGTTTATCCGGCAAATAAGGGCAGGCAAACTCTGGTTCCGCCGGCAGCTCCAAGCCATAAGGCACGGGCCAAGCCGGATAATGGCAAAAGTCAGGCAATGCTTTTGATTATCGCCGACCGCACGAACCTTCGAACGTCGATTCAATAGAATCAATCACTCCCGGGTTCGTTTCGTTAACGCACTAAACTGGTAGACGATGAGGAAACCCGAACTCTGGCTCGTCCGCCATGGAGAAACCGAATGGAGCCGCACTGGCCAACACACCGGCAGCGCCGACATCGCCCTCACCGCAATCGGCGAGCACCAGGCCATGGCCCTAAAGTCGGCCTTGTCCGCGCAGCCTTTCGCAAAAGTTCTGGTGAGCCCCTTGCGGCGTGCCCGCCAAACCTGCGATTTGGCCGGCTTCCGTGACCTGGCCGTCACCACGCCCGATCTGGCCGAGTGGAACTACGGTCGTTATGAAGGCCTCACCTCGGCCGATATCCGGCGCCAGCGCCCAGGCTGGTCCATCTGGGGGCAGGGGCCGGAAGAAGGCGAGTCCATCGCCGAAGTCGGCGCGCGTGCCGGCCGGGTGATTGAGAGTCTGGCCGAAGTGGAGGGCGCCGTGCTCCTGTTTGCCCATGGTCACATTCTGCGCATCCTGACGGCCACTTGGCTCGGCTTGCCTCCCGACGCGGGCCGTTTGTTCGCGCTTTCCACTGGAACCATCAGCTTGCTGGGCTTTGAGCATGGTACCCGGGTCATCCGGGCTTGGAACCAAGTTCCCCGGTCCAGTGCCGCACTGAATCCGAAACTGGAATCCGAAACCGGATCTGGGACGTCCAAAGGGCAGTTGCTATAATTGAAGAGGAAACTTATGTTCGCTTACTTGCGGGAATCTTTGCGTATGTTCGGGCACCTCCAGTTGCTCCCAGTGCTCGAGAGCGGCGAGGAGACCCTGGTAGGGGGCCAAGCCGTCATGGAGGGCGTGATGATGCGCGCTCCGCACTCCTATTGCGTCGCCGTGCGTAAGAAAAACGGGGAGATTGTCACCGAAGAAGCGACCGTCCATCGAATGTCGGAAAAGTATCCCATTTTCCGCCTCCCGGTCTTCCGTGGCGTCGGCACCCTGGTTCAAGCCCTTGGCCTCGGCGTAAAAGCCCTGCAATTTTCGGCCAACGTCTCGCTCGAAGAAGAGGGCAAGCCTAAAGAAGAGCAGACGCAGATCTCCGGCTGGGCCATGACGCTCCAGATGGTTTTCTCTTTCGCCTTCTTTGCCTTCATGTACAAGTACGTGCCCCTGCAAATCACTTCGTTGCTTCAGGGCCAATACCCGGTTCTCGAGAATCGAATTCTCTTTAACGGCGTCGATGGTGTCATCCGCATTGTGATTTTCCTTGCCTTTCTGTTCATCCTGTCGCGCTTCAAGGACATCCACCGCGTCTTCCAATTCCACGGTGCCGAGCACAAGGTGGTCTTCAATTTCGAAAGTCGCCAGCCGGTTACCGTCGAGAATGCTCAAAAATTTGTCACTTGGCACCCGCGCTGCGGCACCAGCTTCCTGCTGGTGGTGATGATCGTCTCGATGATCGTCTACATGTTCCTGCCCTTCGATGCCTTCTGGCAGAAGATGGTCTCGCGGATCGTGCTCATCCCGGTGATCGCCGGCTTAAGCTACGAGATCATTCGCTTTGCTGCCAAGAAGCGCGGCAGTTCGCTGGCCTTGCTCACCGCCCCCGGCTTGTGGCTGCAACGCATCACCACGCAGCCGCCCGATGATGCCGCGGTTGCGGTTGCCATCCACGCGCTCGATGGCGCCATGGCACTCGAAACGAAGCAGGGCGGGGAATTGGTGATCGCCTAATCATGCAGTACGCCGCCAAACTCGACGAAATCGAAAAGAAGTACCATGACCTCGAGCAACGCATGGCCGACCCGGCCGTGATCAGCGACGCGGCCGAGTACCGTCGCGTCACCAAGCTTCGTTCGGATCTCGAAGAGATTGTCGTCAAGTACGCCGAATGGAAGGTCGCGCACAAGAACTTCCTCGAAGCCAAGCAGATGATCACCGACCCTGATCTCTCCGATATGGCCGCCGAGGAGATCTCGCGTCTTGAGCCCCAAATCGTCCGCTTCGAAGATGAGCTCAAGGTCCTCATGCTGCCCAAGGATCCGAACGACGACAAGGACATTGTCCTCGAAATTCGCGCCGGCGCCGGTGGCGACGAGGCCTCGCTCTTTGCCGCCGAACTTTTCCGCATGTACACTCGCTATGCTGAACTGCAAGGCTGGAAAGTGGAAATCACCTCCACCAGCGAAAGCGGCGCCGGCGGCATGAAGGAAATCATGGCCCTCATCTCCGGCAAGAAGGTCTTCGCCAAGCTGAAGTATGAAGGCGGCGTCCACCGCGTGCAGCGCGTGCCGGCGACGGAAACCCAAGGCCGCGTCCACACCTCCACCATCACCATCGCCGTGATGCCCGAAATGGACGACGTCGAAGTCCACATCGAAGCCAAGGATATCCGCGTCGACACCTTCTGCTCCTCCGGCCCCGGAGGACAGAGCGTCAATACTACTTACTCGGCCGTACGCCTGACGCACCTGCCCACCGGCACTGTCGTCTCCTGCCAGGATGAAAAGTCGCAGATCAAGAACCGCGAAAAGGCCATGCGCGTCATGCGTTCGCGCCTCTACGAGCTCGAGTTGGACAAGCAGTTAGCCGCCACTGGCGCCGAACGGCGCACCATGGTCGGCACCGGCGACCGCAGCGAGAAAATCCGCACTTACAACTTTAAGGACAACCGCGTCACCGATCACCGCGTGCCCGGGTTAACGCTCTATCAGCTCGACCAGATCATGCAAGGCGCCGTCGCCCCTTTGATCGAAGCCGTCAACGGCCACTTCAACGCCGAGAAGCTCAAGCAGCAGCTCAATTAAGTCGCCGTGACGCCGGCCATTCGCATCGACGGCGCGCTCAAAGGCGCCGTCCGGCTGCTCACTGAGGCCGAAATTCTGGCACCGCGGCTCACTGCCGAAGTCCTGCTTTGCCATGCCCTGGGCAAGGAGCGCAGCTACCTCTTAGGTCATCCCGAAGAGCTCTTGAGCGAAGTGGTATGGATTCACTTCGGCCGGTACGTGCATCAGCGTTTGCAAGGCAAGCCGACGCAGTACATCACCCGCCGGCAGGAGTTCTACGGTCGGGACTTCGCCGTCGACCCGGCGGTCTTGATCCCGCGGCCCGAGACCGAGCATGTCGTCGAGCGCGTGCTGGCCTTAGCGCCCACCGGCCGTATCGCCGATGTCGGCTGTGGCTCCGGCGCGATCGGGGTAACGCTGGCGCTCGAACTGAAGCGGCCCGTGCTGCTGATCGACGTCTCGCCCTCTGCCCTGGCGGTAGCCGCCGCCAACGCGGCGCTCCTGGGTGCGAACGCCCCGTGTCTCTTAGGTGACCTCACGACACCCTTGGCCGATGGGTCGCTGGATTTGCTGGTGTCGAATCCGCCATACATTCCGCTACGCGACGGCCCCACGCTGCAGCGCGAAGTCCGCGATTATGAGCCGCACTTGGCACTCTTCGGAGGCGAGTCCGGCAACGACATCTACGCCCGCGTGATCGCTGACGCCGAACGCGTCCTGCGACCCGGTGGCTGGTTAGTTTTGGAACTGGGTTACGACCGCGAGGCCGACGTCCGAAGTCTGCTTCGTGATTGGGACGCGGTGCAGGTGGATCCGGACCTGGCCGGCATCCCCCGCGTATTGTCAGCACGCTGGAACGCAAAAAAGTCCCCGGATCGAGGCGAGCCGGGGACTTGATTGACTACCTGAAGGAATACTAGATCTTGGACTCTTTGTATTCCACGTGCTTGCGGATGACCGGATCGTACTTCTTTTTGAGAATCTTATCGGTCTTAATCTTGGGGTTCTTGGTGGTGGTGTAGAAATGGCCGGTGCCAGCCGTCGAAACCAAGCGGATGAGAATGCGAGCCATTTAGAGGAGACCTTCCTTGCGCAGGCGAGAGATCACAACGTCCGCACCCTGCTTGTCAATGGTGCGCATCCCGCTCGTGGAGAGCCGTAAACGCACCCAGCGACCTTCGCTCGGAACCCAGATCCGCTTCTCTTGCAGATTCGGCTCAAAGCGGCGCTTCGTGCGATTGTTGGCATGAGACACCCGGTTACCGGACATCGGCTTCTTCTTGGTTACAGGGCAAAACTTAGCCATTACAAACTCCTGGCAGTGTCGAATTGATTTCGGGGAGCAGACCTTCGAGCAAACGCAAGCATTCGCGAGGACGTGCGGGACACGCGCAGTTATAAGAGTAACACAGCCCCGGCCATCCGCCAAGGCGCGTTCATCTTTTCTTCGCCTTTAGCTCAGCCGATGTCCTTTGCTAGACGGAGTTTTGCCACAATAGGAAAAGATACATATGTTAACGGTTCAGATCTTCGGTGTGAAGACCTCGCCCGCCACCCGCGCCGCCGAGCGCTTCTTCAAGGAGCGGCGCATAGCCCTCCATCTGGTGGACTTGAAGCAGAAACCGATGTCCCCCGGCGAGATCAAGCGCTTCCTCGACAAGTTCGGCCTCGCCGCCCTTATCGATCGCGAAGGCGCCTCCTACGCCGATGCCGGTCTTAAGTACATCCGGCTAACCGACCCCGAACTCTTACAGCGAATCGAGCGCGAGCCGAAGTTGCTGCTGCTGCCGCTGGTGCGCTCGTCCACCAACAGGCTGAGCATCGGCCAGGATGCAGAGGCCTGGAAAGCCATGTTGGCCAAATAGAATGCACGACGAAATTGTAGAAATTAGTAAATTTCTATCCAGGACTTTCGTCCTGGACCTAAGCGGACTACAAGCGATAGCAGTCCTGGCCGGTACCCCCCCAATCTCTTGCGTTTGTGGGGACCTTTGATCTCATCAGTGGGTATGCCGTCCCCCTTGCTCACGTGTAGAAATCGACATCAACTCGTAACTTATTTACGGAAGTTGTTGATTTTTTGAGAAAGTTTTCCCTATACTAGGACTAACCATAGTCCGGTCCTACTCCCTCATCTGTAGGACCCGCCGGTGAGTACCCTCCTCCGAGTATTCACCGGCATTCGTATTTTTGGGGGTATTATTACCCCTGCCGGATCAGGTAGTACTATGGGCGGGTCGCAGCGAACAGTAAGCGACCTGACAGTGCCTGAGCCGCCAATGGAGCCCACGATTTGCGCAATCCCCAGCGAATCAGGCTCGAAATTCCGAATGGTCTTCCCAGTTTGCGGCGCATCCGCTGCTGATATTGGCTTGAATCTTCCCCCTCGGCGGCGGCGAGTCCGGCGGCCTCTCCACTCAGGAGGGCTCCCAGCATTCCAGAACCAGTAAATGGGTCAACAAACGAAAGCGCGTCGCCGGCGTAGTACTCACTTGCGGCAGGCCGCTCGGCGAAGCGATTGGCAAAGATCACCGGGCCCACGTGCAGCCAGTCCATTCGTTGGGTTAATGGAGCCAGCCGGTCGCGCAGGGCGGGAATCGAGGCCACCAAGGAACCAGTGTCGAATCCGTGGGCGCGCATTACTGACTCCGGCGCTAAGCCGCAGACGTTGGTGACGCCACCCTCGACCGGGTTCACGCCGACGTAGCCTTCGCCAAAGAAGTAGAGCTCGACGGCGTCGTTGACGGGGCCGGAGAAATGGGCCTTGAATCCGAACAAGCGGTGGCCTTTAGGGGCCGATAGCGTTCGGCCATAGCTATGAATGATGCGCAGAAATGGCGCAACTGGTTTCTCGGTGACGACTTCCACCCCCAGTTGGCGGGCGTGCAAAAGCAGCAACTGGTCGAGGGCGTATCGGCTCAAGCCGTAGGCTGGCTCGGGGAGCGAGAACCGTTTGTCCCGTCCGCCAAAGTTAAGGAGCACCCGGCGCATGGGCGCCGGCCCACAGGCATTGAACTCTGCGCGCACTCCCAAGCGGTCGAGAATTTCCACCACGCGGGGCGAGAGAAATTCGCCACACACCTTGTGGCGCGGGAAGCGCGACTTTTCGACTATCGTCACCGCGGCTCCATGGCGCTGGGCGGCGATCGCGGCGGACGAACCGGCCAAGCCTCCGCCGACCACCAGGACGCGCTCCGGCAAAGCCGCTATTGCCCCCCGCCCTGCTTGGCATGGTCGATCGCCCGCATGCCCTCCAGCGCGCGCATGTCCGCCGGGTAGTGCTGCAATGCGTCCGCAAAGGCGCGTTTGGCGTCCTGGTAACGCTGATGCCGTAGCGCCGTCCAGCCGAGGCCTTCGGCCACCGGGCGCGGATACCAGCTGGGCTCGGAATACACCAAGCGAGACTCGCGATCGCTGGCTTGTAGCAAGGTCCGGATACCATCATCGAGGCGCCCTTCGGCCATCTGCAGTTGGCCGCGGACTTCCATCCGGGCCACCGCCAATTCGGGCGCGTTGGCATCGAAGGTCGTCTTGCGGACCTCTTCGGCGGCCTTATCGAGTAACTCTTCCTGCTTGCGGGCCATCGGCAGATCACCTTTGGCCGCGTAAGCCAGGGCCATCGCCCAGGCGTGCCAAGCGCGCGAGCGAGCCTTGTCGATTACCGGCACCGTCTTGCCGTCCAGCAGCAGGTCCCATTTTTCGTGCTGCACGATGGCGCGCAGCATGGCGAACTGCGCCTGCTGGGCCGGCGAGCGGGAAGCGTCAATCTGGGCGTCTTCCTTCGGGGTGTTTTTCCAGTCCTGGTAGAGCGCGGTGGCCGTGGCCAGGGCACGGTCGAACTCGCCGCCGAAGGAGTAGGACATCGACAGGTAATGAGCATTGTGGGCGTGATGGCCGGTGCCATAAAGCGCATCGGCCTTCATCATGCCGGTCTCCTTGGCGAGGCAGAGCTCAAAGTATTTGGCGGCTTCGTTCCACTTGCCGGTCTGCGAGAAGATATGGCCCGGCATGTGGAGCGCGTGCGGAATGCCGGCCGCGAGCGTGGCGTAGTGATGAGCGGGGTTTTCGGCTTCGGCGGCAAATGTGCTGCCTTCCCAGCCGTGGATCATGTAGTGCGGCACGCCCGGGTGGTTAGGCATTTCTTTGAACAACTGCCGCAGAATGGAGACCGATTCCATGGTGCCTTCGCGAGGCGTCTTATCCGGCTGTACGTAGCCGCGCATCAGTTGGAGTGCCAGGAACAGGCGGGCTTCCACCTCCTGCGGATTCGCCTTCACCACGGCGCGCAGGCCGGCGATGTAGTCTTCGTAGAAGGTCTTCGACTTCAGATTGCGCCGGGCGGCGATCGCTTTGATGTAGAGCTTCTCGATCTCGGTGGCTTTGCCCGGCACCTCGGCGAGTTTGAGTGCCCGTTCGACCGCAGCCGTGGCGCGCGGGTTGGTGTTGATGCCCTTGCCAAAGAGCTGCACGCCGGATTCGCTCTGGAACTGCGGCCGGTAATCGCCGGCGGAGACCATCGCCACGCCGAACCAGGGCATGGGGGCTTCAGGATCCAATTGAGCGGCCTGCAGGAAGCTGCGCTCGGCTTCACGGGCCCAGAAGGAATGCATCTGGGACAGTCCTTGATCGAAGAACTTCTGTGCCTCCACGCTCTTCGTGGTGATGGCCATGTGGACATTGCCCATCTCCGGCATCAGCACGGCCGGCAGCGACGGCGAGGCCTTGTCGACAGGCGGCGTGCAGATGCCGCCGGCTTGGACTTCCTTTTTCTTATCCACGTCGGCCGAAAATAGCAGCCCGGCCATCAACAAACCGCTAATCAATTT
>JBBQQS010000237.1:0-8051 GCA_038215525.1 Bryobacterales bacterium | reverse complement strand
TGTTTAACCTGCTGATCCTGGCCATGCTCGATTTGCACACCGGCTATTCGATACCACTTTCCACCAGGGCCCATCGTGGCCACGTCGTTACGGCTGCTTTTGGCGTACTGCTGCTTGGGATTGCGTCACTGAGTCTGGCTGCGCCACGCACCGTGCCCCAAATCGGGTGGTTTGGCGCATCGAGCGTCCTTTTTATCGTGATTTACTTCGTCGCCATGCGGACTATCTATCTGGATGAGCGAAGGCGGATCATCCACGAAGTTGCCGAGCAAGCTCAGTACGGAGAGATTTCAAAGTCCCGGGCATTCACGCTATACGCTGTGAATGCAGCCCTGGTCATCGCCGCAGCCGCTTATCTGCCCAGCATTGGTGAACGGATCGCCGAGAGCACCGGCCTCGGCCGCACCTTTGTGGGGACATTCTTCGTCGCGATCGCTACGTCCCTGCCCGAAATCGTTGTCTCCGTAGCGGCTGTCAAGATGGGTGCCATCGACCTGGCCGTCGGCAACCTGCTAGGCAGCAACGTATTCAATATTTGGATTCTCGGGTTAGACGATCTGCTTTACGCTAAAGGCCCGCTGCTCTCGCACGTGACGCCAACCCATCTCATCTCGGCCATCTCGGCCATCGTGATGACTTCGATTGCTTTGGTCGGATTGAGCTACCGAGCGGAACAGAAGCGGCTATTCCTGGCGTTGGATTCGTTGGGTCTAGCCGTCGTCTACGCCCATGGAACGTACGTCCTTTACTCGTTGCGGTAGTTGATATGCCAGCTTTAGATTGCAAGCGGAGTGGACCCTTACTTTCCGGTATGGGGAGCATGCTTTTCCACCGACGTCTTGTCGACGAGTGCGTCCAGCCTTGCCGTGCTTCGCACCCATGGGTGGAGTGATCTGGGAGGGCCCGGACAGGTTCTCTCCATGGGTTCATCGGTTCTTCTTCGCCAAAGCCTTCTTCACCTTATTCGCAAACTCCGCTGCGGCGCGACGGCGGGATTCGTCATCGGCCCGAAGTGGAAAGGAGTGCCAGGCAAGCACTTTGTTCCGTTCCACGTCACGGAACTCAAGGCGATGGGTCTCATTCCGGCCCAACTTGTACTTATACAGCACTTCCCCGTAGGCAGAGTGCATCTTGGCAAGGCTCGCCTTGAGTTCCGGCTGTTTCGCCTCCTCGATGAAATCAAAGGGCAACTCCGCCGCTACCAGCGCCTGTTCCACAAAAGATTCCAGCCCCTCCATTCGATCGACATAGATCGTCTTCCGCTCCTGGGCAATCAACGGTATCGCGATAACCATGGACACAATGGCAAATAAGGGTATCTTCATATCATCAGCTCCTTCGAAACAAAGATCCCAGCAATTTAACTTCCAAACGCTGCGAGGGAGACTGGACCATTTGATCGACACGTTCCGCATACGCGGCAACGATTCTCTCCACGCTCGGCAAGGCCGAAGCGAGCGGAAAGCGCTGCACCACGAAGGGCCTTAACGGGACAAGCCCAAACACCTGAGCCACTGAAGTCAGGCTGCTTTGAGCGACACAACTGCGCTTCCGCGACGGGGAACTCGCTGTGGGCAAGCCAACACTGGCAGTCTCCGTGCCATGCCGACGAGTTCGGGACCACGAGTTCCGCACGTGTTCGGGACAGTCTCCTGTGAGAACTGCACCCATTGCGCGAAATGAAGGAAAAGGCCTTACCTTGTGTCGACTATGCCTACATTAGGCATCGCACCTGAGAATTTTGGGACACGCACTTCCTGCGGTTTACCATTGTTCCAGGAATTTGCCCCGCTGCTTGATGCCGCTGCAGGTGCAAAAATCGCTCTACCCCAGGCGACCCCCGCCATGCATCAGGATTGCTCGCGGTCGGCAAAACCGCTAGCTTGGTTTTATGGGAAAGAACGCCGCCCACCTTCTGAAAGTCTTTGAGACCTTGCCGCCAAGCGACAAGCAGGCTATCGCGAGCGAGATTCTTCGGCGCACGAGGGAAGTCCCTTTTGACTCCGGTCCTGTTAGTGATGAAGAGATCGGGGAGGCCGGGCGCGCGCTATTTGCATTCTTGGACCAGGAAGAGAATGCCGCCAAGACGAGGTGAGGTTTGGCTGTCCGACCTGGGTATGACTGCCAAGACCCGCCCAGTTCTGGTGGTCAGCGTCGAGTAAGGCAATACTGATCGAGCCATCCTGACGGTCGTGACGGTCGTGCCGCACACAACGAACATCCGTCAAAGCCCTTTCGAGATCCCGGTCAAGGCGCCTACAGTTTCTCACCTTTGGCGGCTTGGCCGCGAAGGAGGAACGTCTTTGTCAATGGACCTCGTCCGCAAATCTCGAAGGAGCCGAAGTCCTTGTACCAATCGTCCTCGAGGACTTGCGGGTTTGTGTCGCTGCCGGACGCCTTCAGGGAAGTTCTCCCAACGACCGATCTTCGGCATCAGCCACCAAAAACCATCTGGCCCCACTGATCGCCCAAACGCTTGGCCGTTTCCGGGTTAGTTTCAGCGCGGAATCGTTCGGCGAGATCGAAGAACTCTTGCTGCTTCCGCTGCTCAGCTTCAATTCCGTTTTCGATCAACTCCACCAGCATGCCGGTCGCGCTGAGTCGCCTGGATTTTGCCATGGTTCGCACCTGCGAAGCTACCTTGGCCTGGAGGCTGACGCTCTGAAGGACCGTTTTTAGCCTCGGTCCTCATCACACCATTGTGCACCAATCTGATGCGTTAACTAATGTCACAGGTCTTCCGCAAGAGAGGAGTCATCGTCAGGCCTTGCACCAGCAACGAGAACACCACGACCGCGAACGTCACCGTGATCATGTCTTTGCGAAACGCCACTTCCGGCGGCAGTCCCAGGGCGAGCGCCAGGGCCAAAGCGCCGCGTAAGCCGCCCCAGAACAGGACATGTTGGTGCTTCGTCGTGACGCGAAGCGAGGACCGCGAAAACAGTAAGCAAATCGGATAAATCGCCGCTGCCCGGCCGATGATAACCAAGCCGATGGCCGCCAACGCGGGGAGCCAGACGGCGGAGTAGTTTTGGGTGGTTTCGTGGATCCCGATCAGCAGGAAGATGAGCGAGTTCGCTACGAAAGCTGCGTAGTCCCAGAACGCCACCACAGCCTCCCGCCCCTTGTTGGAGATGGCGCCAAGGGAGCCGAGGTTGCCCAGCATCAGGCCTGCCGTCAACGTCGCCAAGACGCCTGACCAGTGCAAATGCTCAGCCAGCAGGAAGGAGCCATAGGCTGCCACGGTGGTGAAGGTAAGTTCCACCAGGCTATCTTCGGTTCGGCCGGCAATGAGCAGCAAGACGCCGGCGACCACGGCTCCACACGCGATACCGCCGCCCACCATCAGCACCAGTGTGCCGGCCATCTCACTGGGGCTGAGAGCGTTTCCCACGGCAAATACGGCGATGATGACGAAGCCGACCGCCGCTGCGCCGTCGTTGAACAGGCTCTCGGCTTCCACCAGCAGCCGCAAGCGCCCCCCGACGCCCGCTTCTTTGAAAGTAGCAATCACCGACACCGGATCGGTAGCGGCGACCATCACGCCGAACAAGAGCGCGCTGGCCCACGGCCATGCCGCGACAAAGTGCATGCCGATGGCGATGACAGAAGCCGACATTGCGACCCCCAGGGTCGCCAGCACGAGGACTAGCGAAAGGTCCCGCCGGAGCTCGGGCCAATGGAGGCAAAACGCGGCTTCAAAAATGAGTGGCGGCAGCAGGATCGTGAAAATCAGATCCTTCGTCAACCCGACTTCCAGCGAGAAAGGCAATAGCGTCAAACCGATTCCGGCTACTACCAACCCGACGCTATACGGGACGTGGAGCCTCCGCGCCAGCATCGCAACGACGGCGGCTACCAGCAGAAGCAACTCTATTTTTCCAATGCTTAGGCCCAACTTTTACCTCGCGCTCGCTGGTTTGTTCATCGCTCAAGTATCCCAGTGTTTGGTAAGCCGCCGCTGACGCGAACGGGCTCAACTATCGTAAGCCGCGGGGCAAGCGGGTGACGCGCTCTTCGCGACCCACCGTGACCACAGGCTTGGCCTTCGCTTCGAGTGTCGTGCGGTGGAAGTAGTACACGCGGCCGGACTCACCGCCCAGCAGCAGATCCAACTGGCCGTCCTTGTCCCAGTCGACCGCGCGGACGCTGGTTTCGTGGTGGCTGATGGTGAGCGGCTCGCCGTAGACGCGGACCGCCTCTCGCCGGAAACGGCCGCCTTCGTTCCGATAAAGCACGACGTGGGACTTCTCGGAGGCGAAGATGTCGAGGTCGCCGTCCGCGTCCCAATCGACGGCGGTGAAGCCGTGATGGTAGGGAATCGGCGTGCGGAGCTCGGCTCCTTCCACGCTGCGCAGCGTCTGCGGGGGCCCAAGGCGGAGCTCTCCGCTGGGAGCGCGGTAGCGCAGGTAGAGCGAGATGGCGATGTCCGGGCCGGTGTTGCGGTTGATGCCGATGGATGAACCGGCGATGAGGTCGAGCAGGCCGTCGCCGTTCCAATCGACTGCCGAGGGCTGGGCGCGAAAACTGAAGCGTTCGCCGGTGTCGTGCCTCAGCGGCAACATGGGCTTGAAGCCGGCGCCGTCGCGCTCAAAGTAGGCGATGCGGTTGCTGTTGTTGCCGACCAGGACGTCAAGGTCTCCGTCGCCGTCCCAGTCGACGACGGTGGGCTTGGCTTGGCCGAAGGGGCGCTCGGGGTCCTCGTCGTTGATGAACAGGCTGCGGCCGGTGTACATCAGTTTGCGGGGGGCCTGGAACATGGTCCGGCCGGGGCGGGAGACGTTTTTGGCCCAGTGCACGAACCCGGTTTCGTTGCCCATCACCAGATCGAGGTCGCCGTCGTGATCCCAGTCGACGACCTCCAGGCCCGTGTAGCCGCCCGAGGAGACGGGCTGGCCCTGGGCCTGGAGCATGCCCTGGTCCACCCACGCGTCCGCCTTCTGCACAAACCAACGCATCCAGCTTCCCTGATGACTGACAAAGATGCCGGGCCAGGGGGCGGCGCTCAGGGGGATGGCGAAGCCTTCGGGCGAGGTATCGATGAGGCACTTCGCGGGGTCGTCTTTTTGCCAGGCGACGATGCAGGTTTTGAGCGGACCGTGGCCGGGCCCACGGGTGGCGCCAATCCATTCTTCGACGCCGTCACCGTTCACGTCCATACGATCAGAAGGCCATTCGGGCCACTCGGTTTTGCCGGCCAGGGTGACTGGCTCGCCGTTGCCAAAGCCCGTCGGCGTGCGCGGATGGCGGAAGAGTTTGAAGCTGGTTTCCTGATTGGGAAAGTATTGGACGTTCACCTTGAGCGTGAATAGCGAGTCGCCCAGAAGGCGCATGCCGTAAGTCAGCTCGGCGCCGCCTTGCCATGTGAGTGCAGGGCCGTTTTCGAGAATGGGGAGACGATTCGAGTCCCGCCGGCCGCTGTTGCGGTAGACCTTCAACTGGTTCCGGGCACCAGACAGAATGTCCATGCGGCCGTCGCCGTCCCAATCGGTGATTTGGTAGGAGGCGTAGAAATCGGCGATCCACTGGCCCGCGGCGCGCAGGCGGATGGCGCGTGCAAAGCGGGGCTTGGTCTCGGTGCCGATGTTGCGCCAAAAGTAGAGTCCCCACCAGGGCTGGCCATAGGTGGCGCTGTAGATGTTGCGCTGGAGAAGATCGGTCCGCCCGTCGCCGTCCCAATCGATGGGGAACACCTGGTCGTTCTTCATGCCGATACCGAGCGAGTCGAAGGCATCGGGGCGGTTGTAGAAGAGATTGTCGCCATTGCCGATGGGTTCGCGACGGGTTTGGAGATGGGGCTCGTGCTTGTAGTAGACGTCGTAGTCACCGGCGGCGGGGGCGAACCAAGAGAGACTTCCGGCCTCGCCGGCCTCGAGCTCTTCGGATATCTGGCTAGGAAGGACGACCCCCCGGTGCACGACCCTTACCGTCGGCGCGGCAAGCGGGATCGACACCGGGCCCCGAGCCGTCACGTGGACCTTCACCCGCCAAGTCTGCCCCTGGGCCGCGAGGATTGCCAAACAGAGCAGCCATTTCATGCCTCCTCAAGGATCGCATGGGTGGGAATTCCTCTGGCACGGTTTGATTTCTAACGGCTGAGCGGCGGACCGACGAACTCGGTCGCGTGCCCGGCGGCGATCCTCGCAAGTTCAGCCGGTTCGGGATGAGAGGTTTGTGGCAGTTGAGAGAGCGCTCGAAAGAACCCCTCGGCGTCCAGCCCTGGAGATAGGACGAAGAGAAGTCGGCTCGGTTTGTCTGACACATTGACGAACGCGTGGGGCGTGCCGCGTGGAACGGCTGCCGTGGTCCCGGCCGGGGCGTCGATGCTTTGCGATCCTACCTGAAAGCGATAGTGGCCCGCCAGTACGTGGAAAATCTCGTCTTGTTGATGATGCACGTGGAGCGGGGGGCCGATTCCTGACGGAGTCTCTTCCACGGCAAGGAAGTAGAGTCCATTGGTGGCCGCGCTGGAGAGCTTCACGGTCATATGCGGCCCCAGCGTGTACATGCTCTCACCTTCGTCGGGCAAAGTGGCGATGGCGGTAAATGGGTTCATAACTCAATACCCTTAGGGTTGTCCAACGTAGAGCACGATCTTCCCTTGCGACCGGCCGGATTCGCTCAGTTCGTGGGCTTTGTGTGCGTCCTTCAAGGCGAATTCCCCACCGATGAGCGGGCGAACCTTGCCACGGTCCACCACGTCGGCGATTTGCGTGAGGACATCGCCGCTAGGCTGAGTGAAGATAAAGGTTCCCCTGACGCCTGCGGCCTTGGCGCGCTCGGGCGACGGCGGCATCGTGGTGGCTACCAGAATGCCGCCCGGCTTGAGCACCGCCCAAGAGTCTTCTTGCGTCTGCCCGCCAACGGTGTCGAGCACCATATCGGCGTCGCGCACCGCGCTCTGGAAAGGCGTAGTCCGATAGTCGATCACTTCATCCGCCCCGAGCGTTTGTACCAGTTTGAGATTGTCGCTGGATGCCGTGCCGATGACGTGCGCACCGCGCCACTTGGCGAGTTGCACCGCCACGGAGCCGAGACCTCCCGAAGCGCCGTGAATGAGCACGCGCTGACCGGCTGAAACTTGTCCTACGGTGATCACCGCCATCCATGCCGCCTGCGCCGTCATCGGCAACGCGGCCGCCTCGACGAACGAGATGGTCTTCGGCTTGAGTGCAACCTGCGACTCTTTCACCGCGACGAACTCGGCGTAGGTGCCGGAGGTTCCGAACCCCGGGTAGGTGAATACGGCATCGCCAGGCTTGAAGCGGGTCACGTCGGCACCAACTGAGTCCACAATGCCGGACGCATCCCAGCCCAGGGTGGCTGGCAGCGCCAGCGGGTGGGTCTTTGTCATCCCGCCCGCCCGGATCTTGCAATCAATGGGGTTGATCGATGTGGCTACGACGCGGATGAGAATTTCGTCAGGCGCGGGGGTGGGCTGAGGCACGTCTTCGAGGGTCAGAACCTCCGGCCCGCCGTATTGATGAATACGAATGGCTTTCATGCTTTCGTTCATTTTTGTACCGCCCAAGATGCGTTAGTCTGGCAGCTCCAGTAGTTGTTGAGGAACTGCAGCATTTGTTCGTGCGTGGCTTTGTCGTAGTCCTTGGGCGGCAGTGTCCGGGACTCGGCGGGCAGGGCACAGCCCATCAGAACCTGCTCAAAGCCGGCGGGCATGTAAAAGTTGAGCACCCGGCATGGTCCCTGGGTCGTCTTGAACCAATGCACCGTGTTTCGCGGCACATGGCCGATGCAACCGGGGCCGAGGACAATGACGTCATCGCCCACATGCACGGTCATCTCACCTTCGCTGACATAGAACACTTCTTCGATCGGGTGAACATGCGGTGGCGGACCGGAGCCTTGGGGCATCAACTGTTCGATCACGGAGTACTCGCCCCCCGTCTGGGCGCCCGTGGCGTGAACAATCCACAGACAATCGAGAAACCAATAGGAAGGGGCCGTAGCGGCATCGCTTTTGAAAGGTAGAAAGGGAGTGTTCATGACTTTGATTTCGTTCCGGCCGCCAATGCGCCAGCCTCCATATTGTC
>JBBQQS010000236.1:0-8058 GCA_038215525.1 Bryobacterales bacterium | reverse complement strand
GAGGACTTGGAAGACGCCCACGACTTCACCGGACTTTATGCCGCCCACAGCTCCGGCTTGGCCGATGCGGATCAGATACAGCTCATTGACTGTCTGCTCGCGCTTCATCAATCTACCCGCGCGCCGGAATTGCAGCCGCTTTTTGCCAATGCGGAGATGCGCGCCCTCAATCATGAGCACATCTTCGACTTACCGCTCCGGCCGGACAATGGGCTCGACCTCGAGGCGATCACACCCGGACTAGGCCACCTCGTCAACGACCTGCGGACCGACACCCGGTATGTGCGCGAAGTGGCGGCGCTGGGTGCGCGCTACCTGCACCCCGGCCCAGGCGGGTGCTTGATTCACGGCGATTACTTCCCCGGAAGTTGGCTGAAAGCGAGGGAGCGGATCTACATGATCGATCCCGAATTTTGCTTCTTCGGACCACCGGAATGGGATCTCGCCATTATGGCGGCTCACCTGTATATCAGCGGTCACTCGCAGGCGCAGATCGACCGTGGCCTGGATCGTTACGGCGACCGGGCCGCCCTGCATACCGCCGGGGATAGAAGGCTGATGCAAAAGTTCGCCGGGGTGGAGATCATGCGACGGTTGATCGGCGTGGCCCAGCTCCCGGTGGTCTTTGGCCTCGAAAGAAAGGCGGAACTATTGCGTTTATCGAAGAGCTTGGTGGTGGGGGAGCAAAGCGCGTGAGAGCGGCATTTCTTGTGCTGATGGGGGCCACGATGGTTTTCGCGGCCAACCCGGTGTGGATCGACACCGATCCCTCGGTAGCCCGGGGCGGCCACGAGGTGGATGACGGCTTCGCGCTGGTACAGGCGTTTCATTCGACGGCACTCAGCGTACGCGGCGTCAGTGTGGTCTTCGGAAACGCTCCGCTTCACGAGGGCTTGCCGATTGCGCAACGTCTGGTGCGCGACTTCGGTCCGCGTGGCCTGCTCGTCTACGAGGGTGCGGCGGCGGCGGCCGGTCTCGGTAGCGAAACCGAAGCATCGCGAGCGATGGCCGCGGCGCTGCGCAGAGAGAGACTTACGATCTTAATGCTCGGTCCCGCAACGAATGTCGCCACGGTCCTCAGGAATCATCCTGAACTGGCTAAGCGAATCGTCAGTATCGTGGCCGTAGCTGGACGACGGCCGAACCAGAGGTTTTCCACCGCGCCGACCGTTCAGCCGTTCCGTGATTTCAACTTCGAATTAGATGCCGAAGGTTTTCAGGTGTTACTAAGCTCCGGCGTGCCGTTGGTTCTTGCGCCTTGGGAAATCTCCTCGAAAGTCTGGCTGCGACAGCCGGACCTGAAATCGCTTCGCGCCGCGAATGCCTCCCTCGGATGGATTCTCGATGCCGCTGAGGATTGGTTAGATTTCTGGCGGAAGAATCTGGCGGCGGATGGATTTAATCCCTTCGATAGTTTAGCCGTGGGCTGGGCGATATCGCCGCAAGGCTTCGGCTGCGAACGCCTGCCCGTGATGATCCAGCGGCACCCCGACGATACGGTTCCCAAGGACAAGGCGCCCCTCAAGCCTTATCTGATTGCAGACAAGTCCCTGGTGGCGAAGACCTCGGCGCTCTATTGCTTCGCTCCCCCGCCATTATTTGCCGGGAGCTTGCTCCGTTTGTTGGCCGGGCGCCCATAGTTTCGAGATCAACTGTCCCCGTTCAGATGCAGCACCCCGTCCGTGCTACCCCGCAACCGGAAGAGGCGTTGGATCCAGGTGACGCGCGAAGGCGTCAGCACGTTGTTGGCGAACAGATCCGCCGCCCGGCGGTTGCCCAGCGCGTAGGTGGGATACGGATGGATGGTGGCGGAAACCTGGTTCAGCCCGGCGTTCACCTTCATCGCCAGGGCATACTCGGCGATCATCTCGCCGGCGTTCGCCCCCAGAATCGCGGCGCCCAGAATCTTGCCTCGCTTACTGGCCCACACTTTCACCATGCCAACGGACTCTGACTCGGTAATCGCCCGATCCAACTTAGAAAACGGGAACCGGTAGACGCGGAAGTTGTCGCCGCGTTTGCGTAGTTCCTCTTCGCCAAACCCAACCTGGGCCAGTTCAGGGTCAGTGAAGGTACACCAAGGAACCCGGCCGCTCTCCACCGTCGAGGGAAAATGCAAAATGGCGTTCATCACCGCCACCTTGGCCGTGTGCTCCGCCATATGGGTGAAAAGGTATTTCCCCGTCACGTCGCCACAGGCGAAAATGTTCTTCTGCGTGGTGCGACCGCGATCGTCGACGACAACGCCCTGTTCATTTTCCTCCACCCCGGCAGCCGCCAAGTGAAGCGATTCGGTATTCGGACGCCGGCCGGTAGCGGCAAGGACTGCATCGAAGGCAATCCGCCCGCCGCCCGGCAAATGCGCCACCCCGGGCTCGAGCCGTTCCACCTCGACGCCCAACTGAAAGTCGATCCCCTCGCCTCGCAGCGATTGCTCGAGCATCGATGTCAGTTCAGCATCGTCCCGGCGCAGAATCTGCGTGCCGCGAGCGGTGACGGTTACCGCCGAACCCAAACGGCGAAAAGCCTGCGCCATTTCCATGCCGATGGGTCCCGCTCCCAGTATCAGCAGGCGCTGCGGCTGCTCCTTCAACTCGAATAGACTCTCGTTCGTCAGGACGCCCACGTGATCGATTCCTTCGATTTTCGGGATCCTGGGCCGGCTACCGGTTGCAATGATGAAGCGTTTCGAGCTGATGACGCGCTTGGCTTGCGTCCTGGAGTCGGTGATTTCCACCGAGTTTTGGTCAATAAACCTGGCGCGGGCCGGGATGATCTCGACGCCCAGCTTCTCCATGTGGGGTGGCGCGTCCGCCTCCTCATAAACATGTTCCCGGATGGAATGCACGCGGGCCATGATCTGCGCCCAGTCGTGGACGAGGTCCGGCGCCACTAGGCCGTACTTGGCCGCCGAACGCATCTCATGGGCCACCTTGGCCGCTTTCAGCAGGCTTTTGCTGGGAACGCAGCCGTGCCAGGTGCAATCCCCGCCCAGCGGCGCATCGGAAACGAGCGCCGTCTTGGCCCCCAGCACGGCGGACATTCCCGCCGCGGTCAACCCGGCCGCGCCGCCGCCGATTACCACCATGTCGAAATCCGTTTTCACGCGGAAGGCGCCCCCGCCGCAACCCGCGCCCGAACCTTCCGTACCGTCGACCAGGCCGCGAAGCTCAGCAGCCCGACGACAAAGACAAACACCCAGGCCGGGATGTTTTTGCCCGCGATCAGCAGATACAGGTAAGCCGAGACGAAGAAGAAGCCCGACGACAACAGCGGCGCGATCACCGGCCGCTTTCCGCGTAGATTCCTTACCAGCCAGGCGATGGATAGCGAGAAGAACGGAATGGCGCCGACATAGATCGCGCCAAAGATGAGGGGATCGACGCCGTACTCGTTGCCCAGCCCGTTAAACCATACCCCGAGCGCGGCGCTCAGATATCCGTTCCGCACGTAGTCGATATAAAACTCAAAATCGGAGTATGAATCGCCCACCGACCCGGTATCGTTAAGCCCCCAGTTGTATTTCAAGTATTCCAATTTATTCGTCGCGGCGAACATACCCGGCGGCGCGAATTTGCTCAGTGCCGCTGGCACACCTCCCGCGCGCGCAAAATCGGCCCCATACCAATCCAGGATTTTGCTTACCTTCGCCAACTGCTTGCCGGGAAGGAACTGGGTCTTGCTGGTGTCGGCCAGCCAGACGCGAAAGTTATCGTCCAATTGCTCGTCCAAGTCATCTCCGGTGAAAGCCTCCCGCCGTAACGGGGGACAACTTCGCGCCGCGCACACCAAAGCGGCGTGAATGCGCGGGTCTCCCATCGCACGCAGGCGCGTCTCGACGCTGTCGAGCGATTCGGCTTTGCCGTTCACCTGGTGCCTCGCCACCCGGAAGGGTCCCTTGGTACGCCAGATGCTTTCCACCGGAAAGCTCGACAGGATCCAGCGGATGGTGAGCGCGTTATAGGCGTTGATGAGTGCCGCCTTCCGGTCGTTCTCATCCAGCGTCGCCGGCCAGGGCTTGGCGATTTGCCCAAGATAGGTGTCCAGCTTGGCACTTCCGTCCACCTTGAGCTTGGCGTAGTCCACCCGGGAGCTTGCGGTTACGTACTGCTGGAGCATGGCCGACCAGGGTGAGTGGTCGAGATCCTGTCCAGATGCGGGGGCGCCAGCGGCGGCGTATGCCAGCAGCAAGGCGCCTCGAAAGATATTCATCTTCATAATTGAACTCCCGTGCTCGAATGTAGCGATCTACGAAATCCTTGAAGGTTACATCACCAAACGCTATAAATCTATTCCGTCTTTGACCGGTTCAACCGTTCGGATCTCTCGCTGCTCCGGAGAACGCCAGGTATCCGGCTGCTCCCCAAACGGCATGGCCAGGATCGCGGGCAAACCCAGAGCACCAGCGTCCGGAAACGCAGGCAAGCCAATCTCGATCTTCTCTTGCGGGACGTTTATTCGAAGTGTTCCATGTAGCCAGTCCCAGCAGGTGAGCCCGCTCGACCAATTACTATTCGTCTCCGCCTCAATCCTGGAGTGATGCACGGCGTGCATGCGGGGAGTAACCAATAAGCGGTTTAGCAGCCGTTCCCCGCGCAGGGGAAGGCGGATATTGGAATGGTGGAACATGACGCACAGCGCGAACCAGACTTGCCACAGCGAGAACATCCAGGGGCTCAAGCCGATGATCAGCACCTGGGCAGCTCGCCACGGCACCGACAGCAGGATCTCGCCGAAGTGAAAGCGCAGCGCGGTTGAGGTGTCAAGATCCAGATCGACGTGATGGACCGCATGGAACCTCCACAAACCGGGGACCCGATGCAGCAGCACGTGCCACCAGTAAAATGTATAGTCCATCAACACCAGCGCGGCCAACGCCGCCACTGCGCCCTGCAGGTGGAACACGCCGATCATGCCCCAATTCCGTTCTTCCACCAGCCTGGCGAGTGGCTGAATCAGCGGTGCCTCGATCAGAATCGTGGCCAAGGCGCCAAGTGCCGCCAATAGCAAATTCCGGCTGTGATGCGGCAAAACCGGTTCCGTCCGTTTGCGCAGCGGACGCCAGTGTTCCAGCCACACCAGCAGGACGAAGGCACCGATCACCAAGGGCCCGGCAATCCAAGTAAAGAAGAATTTCATCGCCGATAATCCTCCGACCATCTGGCGGCATGGCGGGGCAGATCCGGCAGCTTCAACATTCGCTCCAGGTCCTCCCCCACATCGACATCCCACCAAGTGGGGCCCGTGGCGACTTGCAAGCCGCACTGCGCGGCCCTTTGGGCCACATCGGCGAGCGCAAATTCGGTGGACCAGCGAACGTGGTCGAACATGCTGGCCTGCACGCGACGGCAGGCAATCGCAAAGAATCCGCCATCGAGGGTGGGGCCCAGGGTGACCTCGGCCTCCGATTCGAGCAGCGCGCCGATGTGGCGGGCAGGCAGGCCGGGGGAGTCGCTGCCCACGACCATCGCCATCTCGCGCCCGGCCGTCAAAGCGCCGGCCAGGGCCTCGAACATCCGTACCCCCAGATCGCCTTGCGCCTGCACCGTTCGGAGCGCCGTTGTATCGGGCCAAGCTTCGCTAGCGGAGTCGGAGGAAAGTTCCAGGTCTGCGTGCTCAGAGAAAGTCGAAAGCATCTCGAGCGTGTCATGCACCAAAGCCAAGTGGAGACCGGCCGCCTGTTCCGGTGAGAGCGGCGGGCAGAGCCGGGTCTTTACGAAACCGGCGATGGGGGCTTTGGCGAATAAGATAAGGAGAGGGCGCTTCATGTTTCCGGTCGACAATTCCATGGTAACCATCATCGTCCCGGCGCTGAATGAAGAGGCGCTGATCGGTGGCACCTTACGCGCCCTTTTAGCCCTCAGCGGCGAGAAGGAAATCCTGGTCGCCGACGGCGGTAGCGAAGACCTGACGGTGGAAGTCGCGACCGGCCTCGGCGTCCGCGTCGTCGCCTGCGAGCGTGGCCGGGGTTCCCAGCTACGCACCGCGGCCCTCGAAGCTAGGGGATCTGTCCTGTGGTTCGTTCATGCCGATACCCGGCCCGAGCCTGGCGCCTTGGAAGCGATCCTCGATGCGCTGCGCGACGATGCGACGGCGGGGGGGAATTTCTCGCTCGTCTTTGAGGGTGACCATTATTCCGCCCGGCAAATGACCTCGATTTATCCCCATCTCCGCTGGCTTGGCTTGAGCTACGGCGACGCGGGCATCTTCATCCGGCGCAGCGTTTACGACGCCATCGGCGGCTGCCGGCCCTACCCACTCTTTGAGGACTTGGACTTGATCCGCCGCCTGAAGCACCGCGGCAAATTTGTCCATCTGTCCAAGAGAATCTTCACGTCGGCTCGGCGCTTCAGCGGTCCGCGGTATGTGCGAGTCTGGGCGCTTTGGATCACGTTGCAGATCCTTTACTGGGCCGGAGTTTCCCCGCACCGCCTCGCCCGCTGGTACCGTCTCGCACGGTAGGTTCGAGGTCACGCAGGCATATTCGGGATGGCCGAGGGCCAGGCACGGCACGGCAAGAAAGTCAGGGCGGACTGGAGCTGGGCAGGGGCCAAGCGAGGTCGAGGGTTGGATCGGAGCTATTGAGACCGATAATCTGTTTGGCCTGGGACGAGCCTGATGGAACGGATTAGCGGACCTCGCTGGCGACAGGGGCAGCAGGCGAAAGTGGTTAGGCCGTAGTAAAAGAATGGCGCCTGAGGCGACACGTAAATGGGGACTGACTATGACGCCCATTCTTTACACCGATCCTTTTTTCGCGATCAATCCATCGAGTGATAGCTTGCCGGGTCCGAAAACGAGAATAAGTAGGGCCGCAAAGAGGAACGTATAGGGCGTCGCGTTGTAAAACTTATCTGGATCGGATAATACAGAGAATAGAGCCTCGCGATCCGCCGTTATGTAGGCGACCACCATGGAGATCGTAAGTGGCAAAGCGATCAGCCTCGACGCTAGTCCAAGCAGGAGTAGGGCGCCGCCCGCCAGTTCCAGTCCTGCGACGAAATGCGCATTTAGGCCTGGAAATGGAATGCCGAGATTCGTGAAGAAATCCGTGACCTTAGCAATGTTGTTCACCTTACCCCATCCGGTCTGCATGAATTGCCATCCCCAATAGAGGCGCACCAGCAGAAGAAACGGTGACTGCAGCGACGACGCCGCAAGGTTCAGCAAGTGATAACCCTTCTCGATCGTGGTTTTCATAAAATAACTCCTCTTTTTGGTGTGGTGGCAACGGTCAGCCACCCGAATTGCGCCCAGCCCGCAAAACTAGTCTCGATAGTTCGGAGGACGTCGGGCATTGCCGCGGGCTCGATGGCGCAAAGAAGCGCGTTCCGCATGGAACATCGTCCCGAAAAAGCTTTGAGCAAACGGTATTCTTCGATCTTTAGCCGCTTGTAGTGGACGACCGAATCGAGCCGATGGATCGCCAGATACCCCGATTCCGGTTTTAGGCTTTTGCTGGGGCGCTTTCCGGAATTTATCTTCACACGGAAGTCGTCGACCGGGTACTGAATCGTCAATAAGCTGATGTAGGGTTGGAGCCCAAGGATCAGACCGGGTTTCAGTTCCGCCAGATCCTCGCGTGCCAGCGCCTTCACGGAGAGGCTATCGAAGGCGACAATGTGGGCCCACTCCAGCCGCACCATATCCATGGCGAGATCGTGATTCGTTCCTGCGAACTGCGGATGCGCCATCAGCCAGCCCTCGAGCTTCGAGCCGAGATCGCGCAAGGTGAAGGAGGTTGAAGGATGATCACGCAAGTAAGCCTGCGCCAGACGCTCAAATGTCTTGGCGTCCAGAATCGCGAGCAACCCAGGAAAATCGTCCCGCAGTGAATCGATCAAGCGCGCCCAATAGCTTCGACTGTAGATCTCCAGCCGCTCAAACGATGTGAGCCGGTCGTTGGGCTTGATCAGCGCGGCGGCTTCGCTCTTGGATTGGCGGGAGGGCCTCATAAGGGCCGTTGCAATCGTTCGCTGAGCTTCCAGTAACTTCATGGAGATACCGCCACCGGCATATATTTCGCCGCCTTGAGGGCCTCCCGATGAACTTCGCCAA
>JBBQQS010000235.1:0-8064 GCA_038215525.1 Bryobacterales bacterium | reverse complement strand
TCGCCACGCTTTTCGAGGCAACGCTGCACGATAGCGATCACGAACTGCTCTTGCAACCGCATGTTGTCTTCGTGTGTGGCAAACGCAACCTCGGGCTCGATCATCCAGAACTCGGTCAGGTGGCGGCGGGTTTTTGATTTCTCGGCGCGGAAAGTAGGTCCGAAGCAATAGACTTTGCCTTGGGCCATGGCATTGGCTTCGTTATAGAGCTGGCCGCTTTGGCTCAAATAGACCTTTTGATCCTCGAAGTAATCCACTTCGAAAAGAGTGCTGGTGCCTTCGCAAGCCGCTGGCGTAAAGATGGGAGTATCCATCAAAATGAAGCCGTTGGTGTCGAAGAAGTCGCGGGTGGCGCGGATGACTTCGTGGCGCACACGGGCAATAGCGTGTTGGCGGCGGCTGCGGAGCCAGAGGTGGCGGTGGTTCAGTAAGAAGTCCGGCCCGTGCTCTTTGGGCGTGATAGGGTAGGGATCTTCTTCGGAGACACGTTGGATGATTTCGAGGCCAGTGACGTCCATCTCATAGCCGCCGGTAGCGCGCTCTTCGGCGCGGATCTTACCTTGCAGGATGATGGAAGATTCCTGAGTGAGAGTGCGCAGACTTTCGAATAACTCCTCGGGCACGTCGGCTTTAACGGCCACGCCCTGGATGATGCCGGAGCCATCGCGCAACTGCGGAAAGGCGATTTTGCCGGACTTACGCAAGTTGTACAACCAACCGGCAATGCGGACTTCTTCGCCGACATGGGCGCCGGCGTCAATGATACGGATGCGTGGGATCATAGTTTTTCCAATTTTTCGAGGACGCTGAGGACACTATCGAGCGGCTGGGGAAAGTCGTCGCTTTCCTTGAGTTCGAGGTTGAGGGGTAGGTCGCGGGCGCGGAGTAACTCCATCAGGCTGCGCCAATCGATTGTGCCGCCGTCGTGCAGAAAGGGAAAGCGATGGTGGTCATCGACGCCATTGTTGTCGTGCAGGTGGGTGGAGCGAATGCGGGCACTCATCTGCTCAAACTCGCTTTCGAGATGGCTATTGGTCGATTTGGCGTAAAGCTGGGCGTGGCCAGAGTCAAAACAGTAGCCATTGGTCAGATGAGTAGCGGTGGTGAAGTAATTCAGCTTCGAAGCATTCGAGAAGCCATTGGGAATATTTTCGAGCAAGATTTCCACCCCGCGCTGGCGGGCGAAAGAGTTCAGTTCTTCGAGCGAAGAGAACGCGGCGTCCACTTTGCGTTCGTCGAACTCTTCGAACGGCACTCCGAGATGCTGCACGAGGTACTTACAGGGAATTACTTCAGCGATTTCGAGCGCACGCTTCACTTCGTCCACCATCACGACCCGTTTATTCTTTACTGGTTCATTAATGGCGATGACGGCGTTAGGGCCGGATTGGCCGTTTTGGTCGTCCGAGTACATGGGAGAGTGCAAGGCAAATAACTCCAGCTTTGAATCGCGGAACCAGGCGGCGATTTCGTGGATCTGCGCTTTGTTCAAGTAATCGAGATGCTGGCGGTTGATGAAAAGTTCCACCGCCGGAATGCCGGCGGCGAGAATGCGGTCGAGCATAGCCGTAGAAAGACGGTGTTTTTGGAATAAGTGGGTAGAGAGAACGTGCTGCATTAATAACCCGCCACCTTACCGTCGCCGCGGCCGTCCTGGCCGCCGGCCAGCCAACGTTTGCCGTCGATGGTTTCTACTTGAATGGCTTCGACGCGCGCCACGCCAAAGGTGTTCGGTTCAACGGTGTGGCCTTTAGCGCGGAGTAACTCGATAGTGTCGGGCGAAAATCCGCGCTCGAGGTACAACTTGTCGGGCTGCCATTGGTGGTGGAAGCGAGGTTGATCAATAGCGTCTTGAATATTGAGCTTATGGACGGCGACGTTGAGAAAGACCTGCAGGACGCCCGTGGGAATGCGGGAGCCGCCAGGCGCGCCCAGGACAAGGTGTAATTGACCTTTCAACAAAACAACGGTCGGCGTCATCGAAGAGTTCGGCCGCTTACCGGGGCGAATGGCGTTGGCCTCGCCTTCAATCAAGCCGAACATGTTGGGTGAGCCGGGCTTGACGGTAAAGTCATCCATCTCGTTGTTCAGCAGAAAACCCAGCCCAGGCAAAGTAACTCCTGAGCCATAGCCGCCGTTTAAGGTGTAAGTGAGTGCAACGGCATTACCGGCGGCGTCGACGATGGAAAAATGGGTAGTTTCGTTGCTCTCGCCCGGGGTGGGGCGGCCTTGCTTGATCACGCTGGAAGGGGTGGACTTTGCCGGGTCAATCGACGCGCGGCGTTCGCGGGCGTATCCTTTGCTGATTAGGCTGGTAAGTGGCACTTTGACAAAATCGGCGTCACCGAGAAACTCACTGCGATCGGCGTAATATCGACGCATGGCTTCAGCCACGTAGTGGGTGGCGGCGGCGGAACCGAGTCCGGCTTTCTCATAACCGGTGCCTTCGAGGATATTCACCATCTGCAAGAGACCCACGCCGCCGGTGGAGGGCGGCGGAGCGGTGATGAGGGTATAGTCGCCGAAGGTGCCTTCGAGCGGCTTGCGCTCCACGGCTTGATAATTTTTTAGGTCTTCGTAAGTGATGAGTCCGCCACGCGCGGCCATTTCACTGGCGAAGTGGCGGGCCAGTTCGCCTTCATAGAATTCATTCACGCCACGGTCCTGAACGCGTTTCAGCAACGTGGCCAGTTCGAGTTGGCGAAAGATCTCGCCGGGCTCATAAAATCGGCCATCGCGAAGAAAGATGCGCTTACTGTCCGCTTCGCGAGTGAGGATGCCGCCGGCGGTAAGCACGGAGCCATCGGGCGCGTTGGCGCGAACGCGGCCCGCCGACTTAAGCGATTGGGAGAGTGAATAGGAGACCGGAAAGCCTTCGCGGGCCAGTTTGACGGCCGGGGCGAGTAAATCCGCCCATTTTTGTTGGCCGAACTTACGATGGGCTAATTCAAGGCCGCGCAAGGTACCGGGCACTCCAGAGGCGCGCCAACCGACGATGCTATCGCGGGTGGGCTTGCCGTCTTTATCGAGATACATATTGGGGCCGGCGGCGGCTGGGGCTTTTTCGCGAAAGTCAAAGAAAGCTTGCCGGCCGTCGTTCATGCGGACCAGCATAAAGCCTCCGCCGCCGAGGTTACCGGCAAAGGGATAGGTGACGGCGAGGGCGGTGGCCACGGCGACGGCCGCGTCGACCGCGTTTCCTCCGGCCTTAAGTGTCGCTAAGCCGACTTCAGCCGCGATCGGCTCCTGAGCCACCACCATGGCCTGCGCGGCGCGCACGGGCTGCCGGGCCCAGACCAAAGAATCCGTCCACAAGCCCAGTGCGAGGGCGACCGCAAGAGATTTTTGCATCGACTCCCAGTTTAGCCCTTTTGCTGTTTCCGCCACTCAAACATGGCGATGCCGGCGGCGACCGAAACGTTGAGGGACGAGATTTCTCCGTGCATGGGGATTTTTACCAGGAAGTCGCACCGATCGCGAGTGTGCCGGTGCATGCCGGCGCCTTCGCCGCCCAAGACGAGCACGGTGGGCGCGACGTATTTGATGTCGGCGTAGCTTTCTTCGGCGCGCTCATCCATGCCGTAGATCCAGTAGCCTTCTTTCTTCAAGTCCTCGAGCGCGCGATTGAGATTAGTGACGCGAACGACGGGGAAGTACTCGAGGGCGCCGGCGGCGGCCTTGGCGACGGTATCGGTGAGGCCGACGGCGCGGCGCTCCGGGATGAGGATGCAGGAGGCACCGGCGGCGTAGGCGGAACGCACGATGGCCCCGAGGTTGTGTGGATCTTCGACACCGTCGGCGGCGACGACGAGGGGCCCGAGGGCGACTTCGTCAAGCTTGGCGTAGCGATGGGCGGCGGTAATGGCGACGACGCCGTGGTGGGTGGCGGTACCAGCCGTACGGTCCAGGACGGAGCGCGCTTCAAAGCGGACGGGGACGCGGCGCTCGCGCGCGAGGTCGATGAGCGGTTGGATGCGGACGCCGCCGGCCCCTTCGGTAATCAGGATGCGATCCATCTGGCGGCCGCTTTTGAGAGCTTCCAAAACCGGGTGGACGCCGGAGAGAACATTTTTTGCGAAAATGTTTTTGTCAGGGGGCACTATTTGAGTGTATCGCCTTGACGCTTGTAGTGGCTTCCCGTAGGATTTTAGATAGCCAACAGAAAGGTATTCGAAAGCCATGGCGACCCACGCGACCTCGCCCGTTCCTACTCCCGAGATCCCGAACAAGCTTTATTTCCGGATCGGCGACGTGAGCCGCATTGCCGGGGTGAAGCCTTATGTCCTGCGTTATTGGGAGACGGAGTTTCCGGCTATTGGCCCGAAGAAGTCGGGGAGCAATCACCGGTTGTACCGCCGCAAGGACGTCGAGTTGATCTTGGACATCAAGCGACTGCTGTATCAGGAGCGATACACGATTGAAGGGGCGCGCAAGCATCTGGACGCTTTACACAAGGCGGGAGCGGGTGCGCGGGGTAAGAAGGCGGCGAAACTCGATTTCGCGGCTCAGGAAATGGCCACGCCGGTAGCTGTGGGTTCGGTAGTCGCGGCGCCGATGCCTCCGGCTTCGGTGGCTCCGGTGGCATCACCTTCGACGATGGGCGTCTTCTCGGGGTCTACACTTTCGGGCGCGGCGGTGGCGATGGCGCCGATGCCATCTACCCGACCGATGATCGCGGCAGAGCGGAACTTGGTGGCGATTCGCGCCGAACTGCGCGCGATTGTCGAAATCTTGTCGCGCGATCCGCTGGCGCGTTAGAGCTTTTTCCCTCGTGGTGGCGGGCAGCCAGATGACGGAGTAAGTGAATTTCCGCTGCCGGTTGCCGACGATCTCCTCGGGCTGAGCATTCGCGTAGCGAATGGGCTACGGCCGATAACAGTTCCCATTCCTCTGGCGGCCAGTCCTGCTCAAGCGGCGGCGAACTCAGCGATCCGACACGCTCAATCTCTCTTTCCACATTCTGCGGGTGATGCAGCACGGCCGCGAGTAGTTCAGCGGCCAATTGCCGTACGTCGGTGTTTCCAGTCACATGAGGCATATCGGACCGTGGGAGGCGGTTTTTGAACCACGCGGGTGAACTCTTGGATTGGGAGGGTTGGCCGATAAGGGAGAGATACCAGAAGCGGAAGTGGAAACGATGATTCATTTGACGCGGCTGAACCGCGCTCCTTTGGTGGTGAACTCCGACCTGATTGAGCATGTGGAGAATACGCCGGACACGGTAATCTGCATGACGACGGGTCACAAGTTTGTCGTATTGGAGGCGCCGGAAACGGTGATTGAGAAGATTCGGGAGTTTCGGCGTTCGATCGGTTGCGGCGGGCCACCGGTTCGTCCGGTGCCCTTACAGGAGAGTAAGTAAAGAATGGCGGGAACTAAGGCCGGCCTGCGTCCGGACTTCGCGACGATCGGGGGCATCGTGCTGGCCGCGGGAGGCATCCTGGGGGGCTTGCTGCTGGAAGGCGGCCAACTGAAGGATGTGGTGCAGGTGACGGCGGCCATCATTGTGGTGGGTGGGACGCTAGGCTCAGTGATGGTAAATACACCGATGTCGACGTTGCTGGCGGCAGGTAAGCGGTCCATGTCGGTGCTCTTTGAGTCGGCGCACGATCCAACGCAGCGAGTGGAGACTCTGATTGACTTCGCGACGAAGGCACGTAAGTCGGGCATTGTAGCGCTGGAGAAAGAGGTGCAGGCGCTCGAAGATCCGTTTCTGAAGAAAGCACTTTCGCTCGCGATGGATGGGGCGGACTTACAGGATATCCGGGGGATGCTGGAACTCGAAATGACGTCGGTAGAGAATCACGCGGACCAGGAAGCGAAAGTATTTGAGGCGGCCGGCGGTTACGCCCCGACCATTGGGATTATTGGCGCGGTGTTGGGGTTGATCCAGGTAATGAAGAATCTGTCGGACGTGAACGAAGTGGGCCATGGCATTGCGGTTTCGTTTGTGGCGACGGTTTATGGCGTGGCGCTGGCCAATATTGTGATGCTGCCGGCGGCGAATAAGATCAAGGCACGTACGCACGAAGAGATCCGGCTGATGGAATTGACGATGGAGGGGGTAACCGGCATTGTGGAGGGCATGAATCCGAAGCTGTTGCGCGTAAAGCTCGAAGCCTTTGCGCCGCCGGCGGCTCCGAAGAAGGCCAAGGCCTAGGCGCGTGGCCCGCAAGGCGAAGCATCCGGAGCACGCCAACCATGAGCGTTGGCTGGTGTCCTACGCGGACTTCATTACTTTGCTATTCGCCTTTTTCGTGGTGATGTTCGCTACTTCGCATGCGGATAAGGATAAGCAGAAAGTGGTTTCGGCGGCGGTGAAAGAGGCCATTAACCAGGGCACGTTCGTGACGGTAGTGGCGGGTTTTCTGGGTAAGTCGAAAAATAGTCAGGATATTCACTTGCGGGAAGCGAAGCCCTATCAGGGCGCACCGAATGAACCAAAGACGCCGGAAAGAAAGAATGAGAAAGACCCGCCGGCTAAGGCGAGCGCCGCCCAGGCCGCGGTGGTCGAGTTACTCCCTTCTTTCCAGGCGTTGGCGAGCGACTTACAGCGCGAAATTGAGGAGGGCAAGCTGGATGTAAGCCTGGAGCCGCGCGGGTTAGTCGTCAGTATGAAAGAGGCGGCTTTCTTTCCGGCGGCTAGCGACGCGATCAACAAAGAGGCTTACCCAATTATTGAGAAAATCGCCGAATCAATTCGTAAGTTGAAGAATCCGGTGCGGCTCGAAGGCCATACCGACGCGATCCCCATTCGTTCGAAGCGATTTCCCAATAACTGGACTTTGGCGGCGGCGCGTTCGATTGCGATGCTCGAGATACTAGAGCAGAAGTTCGGGGTAAACCGGGGAAATATGGCGGTGGCCGGTTATGCGGATACGGTACCGATTGCGGACAATGAAACCGCGGAAGGACGGGCGAAGAACCGGCGAGTGGATATTATTATCCTGAATCAGTTTGGGCTGACGTCAGAGCCGGAGAAGGTGAAGCAGGCGCAGCGAGTGGCAGCGCAGAAAGCCAAGGCCAAGGAAGCGGAAGTGGCCAAAGCTGAGGTGCAGGCTCCGGCAGCGGCGCCGGCAACGCCTCTGGCCGCAAAACCCGTGGCGGAAAAGCCGGCTCCCATGAAACCGGCGACGAAGGCCGCTGTTGAAAGGCCGGCCCACGAGAAGCGACCGGAGCCGATTTCGGAGAAGGTGCCCGAGAAGGTGCCCGAGAAGGTGCCCGAGAAGTTATCCGAGGAAGTACCCGAAAGAGTATCGGAAAAAGCGAAGCTGGGCACCAAGGTAAGGACGAAGATGATTCCTACGCGGGACCTTGCGCCGCCCGAGAAGCCCAAGGTCGTCAAGCCCGTGGGGAAGAAAGCCAAAGCCGCCAAGGGTCCACCGGACCCCAAGCCCTCCGCGGCTGGGCCGCTTAGGGCGAAAGCGACGGCGGCGCCGTAATCTGATTGAGCACATACTGCGCAGCCAATTGACTGGCTTCTTTCTTGGTGGAACCCTCGGCCCGGCCGCTGAAGCCTTCGCCCAGGCGCACTTCCACGGTAAAGGTTTTGGCGTGCTGCGGGCCGTCCTCGCGCACGACGGCATAGTGCGGCGGGGGCAGCTTACGCAAGCGGGCTAACTCCTGCAGGGCGCCCTTGAAGTCAGCGGCGGAGATATCCGGCAGCGGCTCAAAGGGGCTAAATTCTCCGACAATTTCGGCGATCACAAAACGGCGGACACGGTCGAGGCCGGCGTCGAGATACAAGGCAGCAATGAGCGCTTCGACGGCATTGGCTAATAGCGCTTTCTTCTCTCGCCCGCCATTTACTTCTTCAGTTTTGCCAAGGAACAGAAATTGGCCTAACTCCAGGCGCAAGGCGGTGCGGTAAAGATGGGTCGCGTTGACTAACTCGGCCTTCATTTGCGTGAGCCGGCCTTCGGGTACCGCGGTGAAGCGACGAAAGAGATACTCGCTGACCACAAAGCCTAGAACGGAATCTCCCAAGTGCTCTAACTGCTCGTTTTGATCGCACAGGGGCGCGGCACCACCCACGCGTTCGGCGGCGAAGGAGCGATGGGACAG
>JBBQQS010000234.1:0-8065 GCA_038215525.1 Bryobacterales bacterium | reverse complement strand
AGCACGCTAATATTCACACTGGCCAATTCCAGGTTGGTACGGACACCGAAGAGCTCAATGGCCGGGCCGAAGGGAATCACCGAGATGGAGATGAGGGCCAGGGAGACGGCGAGGAAAGGAGCCAGGACGTAGAAGAAGGTGTTGACGTTGGCGGGGATGACGCCTTCTTTGGTGGCAAGCTTGATGACATCGGCTAAGGGCTGCAACAGGCCGTGCGGACCGACCCGCTGCGGGCCGAGGCGCAATTGAATGTGCGCGAGCACCTTACGCTCGATCCATTGTAAGTAAGCGAGCGTCGTCATAAAAGCGCCGAAGACGACGGCAATTTTGATCAGACTGACGAGAAAATAATCCATGCCTTACACCGGCTTATAAAGCTGGCCTGGCCGTTCCGGCACTGAGTTCAGCACCTGTGAGTATTTTGTCATGGACCCGGAAGTAAATAAGGTATCTCCCGCCGATTGGATCAGATCGGGCCGCATCTCCACGTTCACCCGGCCATTCACCGGCGTGGTGGGAGCGGCACCGCCGCTAGCCAAAATCGGCATCGTTACATTATAGGCACGCACGTTCTGTCGAATCTCAGCAAAGACGGCGTCGGCGGTCCAAATTCCGAGATCAAGACCCATTTCCTTGCCGAGGAGGCCGAAAATCTCAAGGTCGGCCTTGGCGCCCATGGTTTTGACGGCGGCGCTTAAGCGTTGCACCTCGCCGGTGACGTTGGTGACGGTGCCCTTCTTTTCGTAGGCCGAGGCGGCCGGAAAGACGACATCGGCTTCGGAGGCGGTGCCGGTGAGGAAAAGGTCCTGCACGACGAGGAAAGGCCTTTTGCCGGTGAGCGAGCGGCGCTCCAGAGGATTGGCGCCGACGATCCAAAGAACGTCGAGGTCCGCGCCGTCGAGCATATCGGGCATGGTGAGTCCGGGCTTTTGCGAAGGGACGAAGCCGGGCAGTAACTCGGGAGTGAGGCCCATATCGATGGCGCCGCGAGAGTTGGCATAGTCGACGAGGGCGACGTATTTGACGGGGATGCCGAGGGACTCGCCGAAGTCGACCAGGCGGCGGACGGCCTCGCCTTTCACCGAGTCGCCGAAGAGCACGAGAAGTTCGCCTTCTTTGGCGAGTTGGTCGCGCCAACCTTCGAGGGCGGCTATCTCCTGGCCGGCGGGCACGCGGGCTTTCATGGCGGCGTATTTGTCTTCGCGTACGGGGCCGGGCGTCATGGCGTAAATGCGGGCTTGGTGATGCCGCCAGTTGCGGCGAAGTTCGTAGGCGAGCAGCGGATGTTGTTGGGAGAGGTCGCTTCCGATGACGAGGGCGGCCTTCGATTGGTAAAGGTCGGCCATGGTGGCGAGCTTACCTTGCTTGCCGGAGAGAGCGTCGACCAGAGTGACTACGTCGCCGGTGCGGGCATGGTCGATGTTGTTGGTGCCTAGGCCGTGGCGAGCGAATTTCTGTAAGTAGTAATTCTCTTCGTTCGAAGTGCGATTGGAGCCGATTACGCCGAACTTACCGCCGGCAGCTTTGACTTCCAAGAATTTGGCGGCGACGGCGGATAAGGCCTTCGACCAACTCACGGGTTGTAACTGGCCGTCGATCCGCATCAAAGGCGACTGCAGGCGTTCGGCGTGATGGTTAAAGTCGAAGCCGAAGCGGCCCTTAATGCAAAGGAACTCTTCGTTCAGGCCCGAGGAATCGCGGTTATTAGCGCGCATGATTTCGTCGTTGCGCACGCCGAGAGTGGTCTTGCAGCCATTCGAGCAATGGGCGCAGGTAGTGCCCACATGCTTCAATTCCCAAGGGCGAGTCTTGTAGCGGTAAGTATTCGAGGTAAGCGCACCCACAGGGCAGATATCGATGCAGGCGCCGCATTCGTCGCAATTGAGTTGATCGCCTAAATTCGGGGCGATCTCGCTGTGTACGCCACGGTTAATAACGCCTAAGGCGTTGACGCCATAGCCTTCATCGCAAACGCGAACGCAACGGTAGCAAAGGATACAACGAGCCGGATCGTAATAGACGACGGGAGAGAAGGCCCGCTCGGGCTCATGGTGCTTGATGTCGACGAAGCGGCTTTCGCCAGCGCCGTATTTGAAGACCATGTCCTGCAGTTCGCACTCGCCGCCCTTGTCGCAGACGGGGCAATCGAGCGGATGATTGACGAGTAGGAACTCGAGCATCGACTTACGGGCTTCGACGACCAGTGGGCTTTCGGTCTCAATTACCATGCCTTCGGTAACCATCGTCGTGCAACCGGGCAGTAACTTGGGCGAGTTATTTACTTGCACCAAGCACATGCGGCAAGCGGCCTGAAGAGTAAATCCTTCGTAGTAACAGAAGGCCGGAACTTCGATGCCCAATTCCTTGGTGAGGTTAATCAGTAAGGTGCCGGGCTTGGTTTGAATGTCCTGCCCATTCAACTTGGCATTAATAACGGTGGGCGGCGCGGTCGTAGTAGCCATGAGTTATCCGATCATGACCAATTCTGCCGAAACTTGTTTGGCTTGATGGGCGGCGAGCTTAGTCTCAAACTCGCCACGGAATTTCTTCACGATGGAGCCGGTGGGCCAGGCGGCGGCGTCACCGAGAGCGCAGAAAGTGCGGCCGAACATATTCTTGGCGAGTTCGCCGACTAAGTCGACGTCTTTCATACTGCCTTCGCCGCGATCGAGGCGTTCGAGGATCTTTTTGAGCCAAGTGGTGCCTTCGCGGCACGGGATGCACCAGCCGCAGCTTTCGTGCTGGTAAAAACTGATGATGCGCAGGGCGTAGGAAACGATGTCGGCGGTGTCGTCGAGGACGACAATACCACCGGAACCGGCCATGGTGCCGGCCTTCGCTAACGAGTCAAAGTCGAGGCCGACGTTACACTCTTCGGGGAGTAAGATCGGGGAGGAAGAGCCGCCGGGCTGAACGGCCTTCAGGGTACGGCCGGGGCGCAAACCGCCGGCGACTTCGTTCATCAAAAACGGCAACGTGGTGGACAAAGGCATTTCGTAAACGCCAGGGCGTTGGACATGACCCGAGATACACATCAGGCGGGTGCCGCCGCTCTTTTCCGGGCCGTGCTTGGCGAATTCAGCGGCGCCATCGCGGATGATGTGGGTGACCGCGCAGAAGCTCTCGACGTTATTGACCAGAGTGGGTGATTGGTAGAGCCCGTGGGTGGCCGGAAAGGGCGGCTTCAAACGCGGAGTGCCACGCTTGCCTTCGAGCGAGTTGAGTAACGCGCTCTCTTCGCCGCACTCATAGGCGCCGGCGCCCGAGTGGACGTACAAGTCAAAATCCCAGCCGGTGCCCTGAATATTTTTACCCAGGAAATTATGCTGATAGGCTTCGGCGATGGCGGTTTCAAGGATCGCAATCAAGTAACGATATTCGCCGCGAACATAGATGTAGCCCTTATTCGAATTCATCGTAAAGCCGGCGATGGCGATGCCCTCGATTAAGCTATGCGGATCGTTCTGGATCAGTAACCGATCTTTGCAGGTGCCGGGTTCGCTTTCGTCGGCGTTGCAGACAATATATTTCGGTTTAGGCGACGTGCGGGGGATGAAGCTCCACTTGAGGCCGGTGGGGAAACCGGCGCCGCCGCGGCCGCGCAGGGCGGAGGCTTTGACTTCGTTGATGACGGCGTCAGCGCCCATCTCGATAGCTTTTTTGAGGCCATCGTAGCCTTGATGAGCGAGCGACGCGTCGATGCGGTGGGAATTCTCGACGCCGAAGCAGCGCGTTAAGATCTTGACTTCATGCGGACTTGGTTGGTTGAACATGCGCCTAGCCCCTCTCCTTGAGTTCCGAGATAATCTCATCGAAGCGCGCCGGAGTTACATGATGATGAAAATCGTAATTCACTTCGACCGCCGGGGCCCAGGAGCAGGCACCCATGCATTCTACTTCTTCGATGGAGATTAGGCCATCGGAGGAAGTCTGTTTGTTACCGAGGTGCAGAGTCTGGCAGGCATGATGCCACAAATCCATGCCGCCGACTAACATACAACTGATATTCGTACAAACCTGCACATGGTACTTACCCAGCGGCTGCTTGCGCAGCATCGAGTAAAAGCCGACCACCTCTTCGACCTGTAAGTATTCGACTTCGGCACGGCGGGCGATCTCTTCCATCAACTCGCGCGTAATCATGCCGATTTCGTCTTGTGCGAAGATCAGCATCGGAATGACGGCCGAGCGCTTGCGGCCTTCGGGATAGGAGTCGAGGATTTTCTGCCAGCGGGCCTGAGTGGCTTCGGAGAGTTGTAGGCTCATCGGTCGACGTCTCCCAACACGAAGTCCATACTGCCGAGGCCAGCGATCGAATCGGCGATCAGGGCGCCTTCAATCATGGCGGGCAAGGCTTGGAGGTTGCCGAAGCTCGGGGTGCGCATGTGGACGCGATAGGGCTTGGGGCCACCGTCGCTGACGATGTAGTAAGCGAGTTCGCCGCGGGGCGATTCGACGGCCACATAAGCCTCGCCTTTGGGCACCGCGAAGCCTTCGGTAACGATCTTAAAGTGGTAGATGAGGGCCTCCATCTGGGTCTTCATCTTTTCACGGTCGGGCAGCATCACCTTGGGCGCGTCGGCCTTAAAGGGACCTTCGGGCATGCCGGCCAGTGTTTGCTGAATGATGCGGGTCGATTGGCGCATTTCGTCCATACGGACTTGGTAACGTGCGTAGACATCGCCTTCCTGGCGAGTGGGAATATCAAAGTCGAATTGATCGTAGCCCGAGTAGGGCTCGCTTTTGCGAATATCCCAGGCGAGGCCGGCGGCGCGGATCATAGGGCCGGTGACGCCGAGGTCGAGCATGTCGTCGAGCGGAATGTAACCCACGCCCTGGGTGCGATTCTTCCAAATGGGATTTTGGTCGAGCAGACTCTCGTATTCGTCGACCTTCGAAGGGAAGGCGTCAATAAATTTCTTTACGGCATCCAAGCCGCCGCGAGGATGGTCTAGCGCGAGGCCCCCGATGCGAATGTAACTGGTCATCATGCGCTGGCCGGAGAACATTTCGAAGATGCGCAGGATGTCTTCTCGCTCGCGCATGCAGTAGAAGAACATGCTCATCGCGCCGATGTCGAGGGCGTGAGTACCGAGCCAAACTAAATGGCTATTGAGGCGGGTAAGTTCGGCCATCATCACGCGGGTGTAGTTGGCGCGGGCGGGAATTTCGAGACCGAGCAGGCGCTCCACGGTAAGCGCGTAGCAGAGGTTGTTCGAAAGATTCGCCAGATAGTCCACGCGGTCGGTAAGCGGCGTGCCTTGGGCGTAGAGCTTGACTTCGAACTCTTTTTCAATACCGGTGTGCAGGTAGCCGATGTCGGGTGCGGCGGTCAAAATGGTTTCGCCGTCCAGTTCGAGCACGATGCGTAGCACGCCGTGGGTGGACGGGTGTTGCGGACCCATATTTAGGGTCATTTTACGAGTGCTGCCCGTTTCCGGGGAGGCGATTAAGGTCTCTTCCATGTCATTAACCCTCCTGATAGCTGTATTTGTAGCCATGCACCGGAAAGTCTTTTCGCAGTGGATGGCCTTGCCAGCCCTCAGGCATTAGGATGCGGCGCAAGTTCGGATGATGGAGGAAGGTGACGCCGAAAAGGTCAAACACTTCGCGCTCATACCAATTGGCGCCGCGCCAGACGCCCACCAAGGACTCGACCTCGGGGCTCGCGCCGCCCAAAGTGACTTTGAGCCGCAGGCGCCGGTTAAAGCGAAGAGAATGCAGCTGATAGACCACCTCGAACCGCGGCTCGCGCGGGTACCAGTCGACACAGGTAACGGCACTTAAGCGTTCGAAGCCCTGTTGGGATTTGAAGAAGTCGGCCAAGGCGACGAGATGATCGGGGGGCACGGCCAAAGTCACTTCGCCATGCGACTCAGCGCCCGCGGAGATGGCTCCGGGCAGAGTTTCGAGCGCGGCGGCCACGTCGGGCCGGGCTAAAACAGACTCAGCAATCATAGAGCTTCTTTCCCGGCTGGCCCGTACAAGTGCATTAGCGGCGGCCAGCCACTTCCAGATCGTTCTTCAACATCAGTTCGAGCGCCGTGGGCGGTTTGTGAGCCTTGCTGGTCTCGGTTTGGGTCCAATCGAGCGCGCCTTTCTTCCAAATGTAGAAAAATCCAGCGAACACGAAGGCGACGAAAGAGACCATTTCAAACCAGGCGAACAGCTTGAGTTCGCGGAAGACCACCGCCCAGGGGTACAGGAACACGGCTTCGATGTCGAACAAAATAAAGAGCATGCCGACCAGGTAGAATTTGACGCTGAAACGCTCTCGGGCATTGCCGATGGGGATGATGCCGCATTCATAGGGCATCTCTTTGACACGATTCTTGACCTTCTGCCCGATAAGGAGACCGGCACCAACCATGCCGCCCGCCACCAGGACAGCCAAAAAGATCTGGACCAGGACAGGAAAGTATTGTTGCGCTAGGCTTTCTGGCATTGTGAATATTGGTTTAATTGTAGCCGGGGCGGCAGGCAGGGGAGCCCCAACTGTTAATTCCTAATATAATTGGCTGTGGAAGTGGGTGTCAAACCTAACTTCTGTTAATCACATGTCGAATCAAATAAAGACTATAATGGTCGCATTGAATGGCGAGCCCCGGGAGACGCCGGAAGGCTTAACGATTGCAACGTTCCTGGCCCATCTAGGGCTGCCCGCCGATCGGGTGGCGGTGGAGTTGGACCGCCAAATTGTGCGCAAAACAGAATGGGAATCGACGGCGATTTCTAATGGGGCTCAGGTGGAAGTGGTCCACTTTGTGGGCGGGGGGAGGGTTTAGGTCGTCATCGGTGCGCTGCATTTCGACGATCATCTTTGGTTACGTCGCACTGCTGGTAAACTAGACCAGAGATAGAGATAGAGATAGAGATGGAGCTGGTGTTCGAATGGGACCCACGCAAACAGTGGCCACTCGCACGAATGTGGGCTGCTACTACTGGTCTGTTTCGTGGAGAGATGGCGGGTCGAGTGCGAATTATTTGCGCACGGCAGGTAACAACCAGGGAGCAAAAGGACTATGAAGAGCACTTCACGCCCTAAAGTCAAATCGGATATTTCCGTTGCACTCAAGCCGAAATACCGGTTCGACTACCCGAAAGCCAAACCGAATCGGTTTGCAGGTCGCGTGGTCAGTGGATCTGTGGCCGTTTTGCTCGATCCCGACGTGGCGAGTGTCTTCCAGAACGCTGAGTCTGTAAACGCTGTCTGACGAGCGCTGCTCATCACGATGCCTACCCGCCAGACCACGGAGCCGCGCGTAATCGAACCTCAGACCCCATCGCGATCTGGCCAATCTTGAGCCGCGTTGGTTGAACATCCGTTGTTGACGATCTATGGCACCGAGCACCGACTGTCGAAGAAGTAATCTTCTAGTCTTCCCCCACGGCGGACTACATACAATAGGACGATGAGGTGTTCATGCCATTACTAAAGGGGCGCCAGACCTTGGCGCTCGTCTTCGCGGCCTCGGCCATTCTGCAGGCGCAAACTCCGCCCAGAAGGCAGGGCGGATTCGTCCCCGGCCAGGAGCGGCCCACCGGTGACCCAGCTCAGATCGCGCGGGGCCAAGGCATTTACGGCGTCTCCTGCCGGGCCTGCCACGGGGCCGATCTGCGGGGCGGCGACATGGGCGGGCCCAACCTGCTGCGCTCGCAACTTTCATTGAGCGACCGCGAGGGCGAGAAGATTGTGCCTGTGATTCAGAACGGCCAGCAGGGGATGCCGGCGATTCCGATGAGTCCGGCGGATGCGAAGGCGGTAGCCTCCTATGTGCGCAGCGTGCTCGCCACCATCGGCGGACAGGGCACGCCGCCCAGCGCGGTGGCGCCGCCCACCATTCTGGTGGGCAATGCGGCCGAGGGCAAAGTCTACTTCGATACAAAGTGCGCCAGTTGCCACTCGACAACCGGCGATCTGCAAGGCATTGCCACTCGCATTCCCGATCACAAAATGCTGCAGAATTCCTGGGTGGCTGGCGGCTTCCGCGGCCGAGGCGCGCCGTCGGCGGCAGCGTCCGCTCGCCGGCAGGTGACCGCCAAGGTGTCTCCGCCCGAGGGCCAG
>JBBQQS010000233.1:0-8089 GCA_038215525.1 Bryobacterales bacterium | reverse complement strand
TTATCGTAGTGCAAGGGATCGGTGGCCAGCGCCCAGTCGTTGGCCTTGTTCATCGACCAGACGCGTTCAATGGAGCGGCGGTCCTGCTCTTCGATCTCGCCGCGGCCGGCCATGTTCGATTGGCCGCAGAGCAGGAAGACGCGCAGGTCGCGCGGGCCGTCCGCCGCCCAAAGAAGGCTGCCCGCGGCTAGAATGGTTCGCCGTCGCATGAGCTACCGAGTTTATCGCTGATCGATCGATTCCACCAGCGCTTTCGCTCTTTCTCTAGCGTGTTTGGTGGCCGATTCGATGGCGGAGATGAGCGTAGAGCGCAAGCCGTTGCGTTCCAGCTCATGCATGGCGACGATCGTGGTGCCGCCCGGCGTGATCACTTCGTCGCGCAGAATGGCCGGATGGAGGCCCGATTCGCGGACGTGCTTAGCCGCACCGAGCACGGTCTGTTCGGCCAGGCGCGTGGCAATTTCGCGCGAGAGCCCCATCTTCACGCCGCCGGCGATCATCGCCTCGATCATCAAATAGACGTAGGCGGGGCCGCTGCCGCTTAAGGCGGTGACGGCGTCCATCATCTCCTCGTCCACTTTGCACACCACGCCCACGGCGCGGAAAAGCACGGTGACGGTTTCCCACTGGGCTTTGGTGGCCAGCTCATTGGCGCACAGGGCAATGGCACCTTCCTCGACGACGACGGGAATGTTGGGCATAGCGCGAAAAACGGCCATCGGGGCCTTCAGTCGCTTCTCGATGACGGCGATCGGCAAAGCGGCGGCGAGCGACAGCAGAATCTGGCCCGGCTGCAGAACGCCGGCGATCTCTTCCACCACCTTGGGCACGGTACCGGGCTTGACGGCCAGTACGACGATATCGGCTTGGGCCGCGGCGGCACGGTTACCGCCGGCGGTCACCTTGATGCCCAACTTCTTGCGCATGGCCGTCGCGCGCTCCGGGCTACGCACCGTGGCAATCACATCGGTGGGCATCACCATCCCGCTGCGAAACATGCCGCCCAACAGGGAGGCACCCATGTTGCCGGCGCCTAAGACGGCGATCCTCATGCGATCCACTTATAGAAGTAGAACAGGAGCGGCGTCTTGCCGGTGTTCATGATGGCGTGCATTTTATTGCCCGCGCAGTACATCAAGGAGCCCGGGCCGACGTTGGTCCGCTTGCCTTCCACTTCGATCCATCCGGTGCCTTCGGTCACGACCATGAACTCTTCTTCGGCGTGCTTGTGGGCCGGATGCGGCGACAGGCCGGCTTTGAGGCGCAGGCTGCCGGCGGTCATCTGCTTCAGCATGTCGGTGGGGCCTTCGTGGTAGATGCGCAGGTCACCGGAAGGGTCTGGGATTTGCTTGGCCTTTGCGGGGTCGAAGATCATATCCGGCCACTTGGGCAAGGTGGCCGCCGGCATCAAGGGGACCGCCGCCAGCGGCAGCAGCTTACGTCGTTTCATCGTTCCAGTATGCCAAGTTCGTGATGGGCCGGGGTGCTGCCATGCCGGTTCACGAAGCTGTCACAATCGTCCGCCTACTATGGAGCAGGTGGCAATTCCCCGGCGAAAGTGCTTCGTCCTTCTCGTGCTGGTGGGCCTGACGGCTTGCGGGCATCGAAACGGCCCACGTGCGCAAACCCTCCGGGTGCGCGGCTCCGATACGATGCTGATCCTGGCCCAGGCGTGGGCGGAAGCTTACGGACAGATGAATCGCCGCGTGGCGGTGGAAGTGTCGGGCGGCGGCTCGGGACAAGGGATCGCCGCCCTGCTGGAAGGGGCCATCGACATTGCCAATTGCAGCCGCAATCTGAAGCCCGAAGAGGCGGACGCGGCCCAGGCCAATACCGGCAAAGTCCCCCAGGAAGTCATCGTCGGCTACGATGCGCTGGCGGTCTTCGTGCATCGTGACAACCCGCTCGAGGAAATCAGTATCGCGCAACTCGCGGAGATCTATCGCGTCGGTGGAAGGCTGAGTCGATGGTCCGATCTGGGGGTGCGCATCCCCGCCGGCCGCAACCGGATCGTCGTCGTCAATCGGCAGTCGAGTTCGGGCACTTACGAATTCTTTCGCGAACATGTCCTGGCCAATCGTGACTTTGCGCTCGGCTCGCTGGACATGAACGGCTCGAAGGAAGTGGTGGACCTGATCGCCTCCACACCGGGCGCGATCGGCTATAGCGGCATGGCCTTTGCGACGCCCGTAGTGAAGATGCTGCGCGTCCGACGCAAATCGGGCGACCCGGCTTTCGCTCCCACGCTGGCGAACGTGCTTGCCCACCATTACCCCATCTCGCGCAGCCTCTTGATCTATACCCTCGCCGAGCCGCGCGCCATGGTCGGCGAGTATATTCACTGGCTGCAATCGCCAACTGGCCAGCAAATCGTCGCCGACTCGGGCTATGTGCCCGTTTGCAGCGGGAAGGACTTAGCCCCACCATGCGGCGCTGGCACCAACTAAGCGAAGTGGCGATAGAAGCGCTGATCCGTCTGTGCGGCTTCAGCGCCACCATCTTTGTCCTCGGCATCTTCGTCTTCGTCTGCCGTGAAGCCTGGCCGCTTTGGCACAACGACGCCTTCCATCTCTCCGAGTTTCTCTTCAGCATCCAGTGGTACCCCACATCGGCGGTCTCGAAACATTACGGCGTGCTCGCCATGATCGCGGGTACCTTCAGCGTGACCCTGCTGGCGATGACGATGGCGGTGCCGCTCGGCCTCGGCGCCGCCATCTATTTGGGCGAGTTCTGTCCATCCCGGCCGCGGGAGATCCTCAAGGTATTGGTGGAGATGCTGGCGGCGATTCCGAGCGTCGTTTGGGGCTTCGCCGGCCTGACGATCACCAGCCGCCTCATTGTGCGCTATACCTCCGCCGACGTGGGCGTCAACCTGCTGAACGGGGCCTTGCTGCTGGCTTTGATGAGCCTGCCGATCATCGTCTCCCTGGCCGAAGACGCCTTGCGCGCCGTGCCCGATGAGTACCGGGAAGCCGCGCTGGCCTTGGGGGCGACGCGCTGGCAGCTGACGTGGCGAGTGCTGCTGCCCGCGGCTCGCCATGGGCTGGTGGCGGCCGTACTGCTCGGCTTTGGCCGCGCCATTGGCGAAACCATGGCCGTGCTGATGGCCACCGGCCATGCCATTCATCTGCCGACCTCCGTCTTTGACCCGGTAAGAACCCTTACCGCCAACATCGCCGCCGAACTCGGCGAAGCCCCCGCCAAGAGCACCCACTATCAAGTGCTCTTCCTGACGGGCGTGCTGCTATTCTTGGTCACCTTCGCGGTAAATCTCACGGCCGGCCTTATCATCCGCCGGGAGCGCCGCCCATGAGCCGTTTTGCCGCCACTCCGCAAACCCGCACGAAACTGAGGCAGGAATCGGCCGCCGCGGGACTCTTCCTGGCCATGCTGCTCTGCCTGCTACTCCCGCTCTTCGCCATGATCGCGGACCTGCTGTGGCAAGCCGCGCCCGCCCTCAACTGGCAATTCCTCATCTCGTCGCCCACGCACGGCATGCGGCAGGGGGGCGTGTGGCCCGCCCTCGTCGGCACCCTCTACCTGGTGACGCTTTCCCTGGCCGTCGCCGCCCCCATGGGGGTGCTGGCCGCGGTTTACCTCACCGAATACGCGCGAGACACCTGGTATAACCGCGCCATCAACATGGCCGTGCTGAACCTGGCCGGAGTGCCGAGCATTGTGCACGCCCTGTTCGGTCTCGGCGCCTTTGTTTATGCGGCCCAGTTTGGCTTCTCGATCCTATCGGCGTCGCTCACCCTCGCCATCATGACCATGCCGGTGATCATCGCCAGCAGCCGCCAAGCCCTGCTGAGCGTCCCCCATAGTTTTCGCGAAGCCTGCTGGAACCTGGGCGCCAGCCGCTGGCAAACGATTCGCGCCATCGTTCTGCCCAATGCGGTGGGCGGCATCCTCACCGGCATCATCCTGCAGGTGAGCCGCGCCGCCGGAGAAACGGCGCCGATCATGTTTACCGGCGCCGTCTTCTACAAAGCGATCGCCCCGGGCACCCTGCTGCCGTATTCTCTCGACGAGCAATGCATGGCGCTCTCCATGCATCTTTATACGCTCTCCACCCAAACCCCGGGCGTTGACCCCTCGATTCCTAACGCCACCGCGGTCGTGCTGCTCGCCCTGGTCTTCCTCGTCAATGCCGCCGCCATCGTCCTCCGCACTCTGATCCGCGCGCGGGGTCGCCGATAACTAGCATTGCCGTTAACCAACTGCGCCTTTCGTATGATTCCCATGAAGTTCTCCACGGGGTGTCGTTCGAACTGCAGGAAAACGAAATTCTCGCCATCATCGGGCCCGCCCAATCCGGGAAAACTTCGCTGCTGCGCTGCCTCAATCGCACCATCGACTTCATCCCCACCGCCCGGGTGACTGGCGAAATTCGGGTGGACGGCGAACTGCTTGGCTCGCGCACCGACCTTGAGGCCCTCCGCCGCAAGATCGGGATGGTGATGCCCTTACCGGTCGGCCTGCCGCTCAGTGTCTTCGACAATGTCGCCTTCGCTCCGCGCTGCGCCGGCATCAACCACCGCGCCGACCTCGCCGGCCTGGTGGAGCAATGTCTGCGCCGCGCCCTGCTATGGGACGAAGTGAAGGACCGTTTGCAGTTGCCCGGCACCAGCCTCTCCGGCGGCCAGCAGCAACGCCTCACCCTGGCGCGGGCCTTGTCGCACCGGCCGGAAATCCTTTGCCTCGACGAGTTCTCGATCGCCATTGACCCGGTAACCACCATGCGCATTGAGGAAGTGCTGCGCGATTTGCGCGCCGAACTCTCCATCATCCTGGTGACCAACCTTACCCCGCAAGCCAAGCGCCTCGCCGACCGGACGATGTTCCTGTTGGATGGCAACGTGGTGGAGCTTGACCGCAACGACATCATCTTTTCCCCTACGCCGGCCGACCGCCGCACCTTCGATTATGTGGCCGGGAATAACGGATGAGCCCCGCGCCAGGCAACGCGATCGAAACTCGAGGCCTCAACCTCTGGTACGGCAGCTTTCAGGCACTTCTGAACGTCAACCTCGATGTCGCGCACGGGGGCGTCACCGCGCTGATCGGCCCTTCCGGTTGCGGCAAATCCACCCTCTTGCGGAGCTACAACCGCATCAACGAGCGCATTCCCGGCGTGCGCTCGAACGGCGAAATCCGCATCCTGGGCCAGGACATCCGCGACCCTTCCGTGTCGCTGCTGGAACTCCGGAAGACGGTGGGCATGGTCTTTCAACGTCCCAACCCGCTGCCGGTCTCGGTCTACGAAAACGTCGTCTTTGGCCTCCGAATCCATGCCCCTTCGGCTGAGCGCACCCGCGCCGCCCTCCAAGCGGCGGTCGAATCCGCGCTGACGCAAACCGGCCTCTGGAATGACCTCAAGGACCGCCTCGACGCCGACGCCACCACGCTGCCCCTCGAGCAGCAGCAGAAACTCTGCGTCGCCCGTTTGCTGCCCCTGCAGCCGGAAATCATCCTGATGGATGAGCCCTGCGCGGCGCTCGACATCGCCGGCACCGAAAGCATGGAGCAACTGATTCGCGGCTGGCGCGGCCGCCTAACGACCGTCATCGTCACCCACAACATGTCGCAAGCCCGCCGGCTAAGCGATCACACCGCCTACATGCTCAATGGCGAACTCGTTGAGCACGGCATCACGGAGCAAATCTTCCACGCCCCAGCCGATCCTCGCACCGCGGATTACGTTGCCGGCCGCTACGGCTAGGCCAGTTATCGGCCCTCATCACCCAGATCCCCCGATCGTGGGTGGCAGGAGATTCGTGTGGGTTTTGAAGGAAAATGCCGTTCGCGTAAGGTTTTGCGCGCTAAAGTCAGTAGGCTGATGTAAAGCAGTTTGTGGGGAAAATGTACCATCCCGGTGCACCGCGTCGATGGCCCTGTTTCTAAAGAACAACCACCGAACCAATCGGATCTTTTGACCCCGGATCTTAGCGATTTATAAACCTAGGTGGGATCGGGCTACTGCTCGGAGAAAATCGGAGCAGAGCGGTAGCCTGCGGCTTTAAGCCCGATCGCCCGGAGATCTAGCCAGCCTGAACGCCTGCCCAGCGCTCCGCCATTTGCCGGAAGGCTGCTTCGTGCAGGGGCCAATCGTGCAGGGTTTCCGGGTCGAAGTCTGCACCGTTGGGCCAGACGAGGGTGCGGATCTCAGGGTCGATTGTGACTTGAGTGAAGAGAGCCGGGTCGCGCAGCGGACCGTAGATTTCGCCGACGAGGATTGGAGCAAAGTCGATCGTCTGTTCGGTCCCGTCGTCAAAGCCGATCCGGAGCCGATACCGCTGGAGGTGCTCGACGCGGTCGACGCGATGGATCGAGTGGTGCATATGAATTCCTCTGATAATAGGCATGAAAATGCGCGGCATGGTGAGGCTCGCCAGCCTCCACAAACGCTGGGAGAGGGCCTCGGGGGGTGAATCTGGGTTGCGGGGAATCCACCTAAAACTGGATTTCGCGGGGCATTTTTCTCATAAAATTTGCGAATAAAATGAGTCGGGGCACGCTGGGTAGGCAAGTGGGCAGGTAGCGCTACCCGCATTGGTGAGGTAGCAGTTATCTCTAGATAGCGGCTATGACGCCGATTCCTCTCACCGGTAGCCCTGCCGCAGTCGTTAGTGTCGGCGCTTCTAGCCCGCAGCGTAAGCTGTGGGGTCACCCAGCCGCAGTCTTTAGTGACGGCGCTTCTAGCCCGCAGCGTAAGCTGTGGGGTCCCCCTGGCGCAGTCGTTAGTCGGCGCTTCTAGCCCGCAGCGTAAGCCTGGCGCAGTCGTCAGTCGGCGCTTCTAGCCCGCAGCGTAAGCTGTGGGGTCCCCCAGCCACATCCGGCCCGTCTTGCTCGTCCCGCCATGCGCCGATCAGGTGGAGCAGTGGCACGGCGACCTGGCCGCTCTTTTCTGGGGCGCGTTCTATAGTTTGATCAGTCCACTGCACTCTATCGCCGGTCCAGCGATCGCGGTGCGCCCAGAACGGGCAGTGCGGACCGGCCTTTCCTCCGGGGTCCCCCTCCTCATGCGGGCAGCCTATGATTCGATCCGTCGCCACCACCGGCTTGGCCCCATGAGCCTGCACGAATCGGAGGATCTCGCCGCCCACCGCGGCATCTTTTCGAACGTCGCCCTCCCCGGTGAACCGGCGCTCCCGTGCCGCCGGCTCGGCACCCTGCGCATTCAGCATCGCCCAGGCCAATTAAGCACTTGATTCTAAACAAGATAGAGTCTACCCCAGCAATGCGGGTAGCGCTACCTACCCACCACCTTGGAAGAAGAAAGCTCGTCGCGGCTTTCATGGCTATCCGGTCGCGACTATCGCGTTGTACTGCTGACAGAGAATCGTATCATAGCGGCTTTGACGCCGATTCCAACGCCAATTCCAGGAACCCATCCCACTCGGATGGGGAGCGTTGTTTTGGCCCGCTCACTTCGTTCTCGGCTAAAACAGCGTTGCGACGTGGCAAGTTTCTTGGCTTAGAAGGCGGGACCGGCCACCGCAAGTCAATCCTTGACAGAATAGAGTAGAACCGATATCGATCCGCGACACTGTAGGCAGGACCTGCATCATGATCTGCAATGCTAACGATCTCTCGCCTGACCAAAAGGCCGCTCTCGAAACACTTTTGGGGCGGCGTTCAGGACACTGAAGCGGTAAGGGTGCGTACCTTCGAGCGAGCCACGATTTCGCCTGAGCGAAAGTTGGTGGTGGCCAACGAACTAAGAAACTACTCTGCGGAGGTGGATGCGGCCCGGGAACCTGTTTCGGATGAAGAAGCGGCAGACGTCATGAGTGAGGCCATGAGAAGTGTCCGCCCAGGCTATCGTCCCCATCGGTGAGAATCGTCCTCGACACCACCATCCTGATTCGAGCGCGTGGCGGTGCCAAAGCGCTCGCCCGAGGCTTGATATTGGCCGGTGAGATGTTGCATGATCCGGCTGACGCCGTCCTCCGTTTGGCCAGTGACGACCAGGTGAATGTGGTTCGACATGAGGGCCTAGCCATAGACGAGGACCTGGCGCAGGTCGGCATGGTGGTCCAGAAGGGTGAGGAATTCGGCGCGGTCCTCATCGCTGAAGAAGACCTGC